>CAMOLY010000009.1 GCA_946619065.1 uncultured Clostridia bacterium
TCTGCTTCTCTACATGAAGCGGTGTGTTTCTTTGGCCGACTGTGCATGGATTGTGACTGCGGCGCTTGCCGTCACCCTGGTAGGCCTGCTGCTGCCGCGCCTGACGCGGGCATTGACCGGCCCGGTCCTGCAAAGCAAATCTCCAAACGCCCTCACCGGCGCAGGGATCTGCGTGCTATGTGTGCTGATCGCCTCGCAGCTGCTCAGCGCAGGAAAGGGCCTGGTCGTCAAACGGCTGGAGGTCAAAACAAGCCTCTGCGTGCAGGCTTCCATCATGATGCGGCTGCTGTCTCTGCCGGCCAGCTTTTTCCGGAAATACAGCCCCGGCGAGTTGAAAAGCAGGGCCATGGGCGTGAGCACAATCAGCACATTGCTCATCGGCATTGTCATGTCCACGGGGCTCAGTTCTCTTTTCGCGCTGCTCTATCTGCCGCAGATTCTCGGATTTGCGCCGTCTTTGGCGCTGCCATCGATGATTGCAATCGTACTGACCGTGGGCGTAACCGCTGCTGCTACCTTTGCGCAGGCGCGAATTAACCGCAAGCATCTTGAGCACGAAGCCAATGAATCCGGGCTGCGCTACGCCCTGCTCTCCGGCGTTCAGAAGATTAAGCTGGCCGGCGCGGAGAATCGGGTCTTTGCCAAGTGGCTGGACGTCTATGCCGAAGGCGCGGAGCTGGCCTATAATCCGCCCACGCTTTTAAAGGTCAGCGGCGTATTTACCCTTGCAATCACCTTGATTTCCAATATCATTCTGTATGGCCTTGCCGTCCGTAACGGCATTCAGCCTGCATCCTGGTTCGCCTTCTCCGCAGCCTACGGTGCCGTCATGGGTGCGTTTACGGCTCTGGCGAACACCGCCGCCTCCGCGGCAAAAATCCGTCCCATTCTGGAAAACGCGGAGCCCATCTTATCCGCGGTTCCGGAGAATAACGCGGGAAAAGAGATTGTCACCGCCCTTAGCGGTGGCGTGGAACTCGAACACGTCTTTTTCCGCTACGGCAGCGACTCACCCTACGTATTAAAGGACCTATCTTTGAAAATCCGTCCCGGCGACTACGTGGCCATCGTGGGCAGAACCGGCTGCGGAAAATCCACTTTGATCCGCCTGCTTTTGGGCTTTGAGACCCCGGAGAGCGGAGCGGTGTATTATGACGGAAAGGATCTGAGAAGCCTCGACCCAGCCTCCTTGAGAAAGCATGTCGGTACGGTCATGCAGGACGCGGGATTATTCCAAGGAGATATTTACTCCAACATCGTGATCTCCGCCCCACAGCTGGGGCAAGAGGAGGCCTGGGAGGCCGCGGAGCTTGCCGGGGTCGCCAATGATATCCGCTCCTTTCCCATGGGGATGCACACCCACGTGGCCGAGGGGCAGGGCGGCATTTCCGGCGGACAGAAGCAGCGGATTTTGATCGCCCGGGCCATCGTCACGAAACCGAAGCTGCTGATCTTCGACGAGGCCACCTCGGCACTGGACAACAAAACACAAAAGCACATCTCCAAAGCGCTGGATGCCATGGACTGCACCCGCATCGTCATCGCCCACCGGCTGTCGACGATTCAAAACTGCAGCCGCATCCTGGTGCTGGACGACGGAAAAATCATTGAGGAAGGAACCTATAAAGAACTGATGGCTCAAAACGGCTTCTTCGCCGATCTGGTTCGGCGACAGCAACTCACAACAAACAAAGAATAACAATTACCCCCCGGCATCCTCGTGAACGAAGCATCGGGCAAGGCAGCTGTCTAAGACAACTGCTTTTGCCCGATTTTTTCAGGTAAAAAAATACCGAGTTTTCTTCAGATCTTCAGATCCTGTAAGAAAACTCGGTATGGTCGGAGTGGCGGGACTTGAACCCGCGGCCTCTTGGTCCCGAACCAAGCGCGATACCAAACTTCGCCACACCCCGAAGCGAATGTTATTATACAGATCAACTCTCGGAAAGTCAAGAGCTATTTTCGGTAAAACGAGAAAGGTTTTGAAGATAACTCAGATGCTTTTCGCCCGAGCTGGTGCAGTTCGTCCGTAGTGGCCTGTGACCACACAGGCCATACGCGAAGCGCACGTAATTTGACGCGGTGAAAGGTTATGGGAATTATGGCCTCTGTGGTCAGTGGCCACTACGTAAAGTACTAGTGTTCCGTTAAGCCTAAAAATGGCATGATCTGCGGCGCAGAATTCCGCCATACTTCGTTGTCGTCCTTGCCGGGCGTCAGCCCGCCTGCGTCCTCCGCCTCGTCTGGCGAAACCCTGCTTGCAGCTCTTACAACTTTTAGACTTTCCGGAACACTAGTTGTAACGTTACACAACGGTCCCCTGGTAACTCGCAAACCTGTCCGATTGCCTACTCCCGATTCCCCCGTCCCCTCGCGGCGTGCTGAACACCCCAGACGCCCAGGAGGATCATCCCGCAGAAGCCCAGCGTGGCCCAGGAGAAGGGCTCTCGGAGGAAGACAACGCCGGCAAAGACTGACACTGCAGTGGTCAGGTTCGCAAATGCGGTCTCCCGCGCCACCGGTAGTCTGGTCAATGCATAGCCGGAGAGGAAGAAGCAGATCACAGTGCAGAGCACCGACAGAAACGCGACCGACAGATCATAGCGCCAGCTCGCAAGCGGGCGGACGTAGGCGGAGACATCGCCCCGATTCACAAGAATGGCAAGGATGGTAAACGCAGCAGCGCCGGAGCCGATCATCGCGTAGGTGCGGGTGAAGGACGTCGCCTCTCGGGAAAGGCTTCTGGAGAGCAGAGAGTAACAGACCCCGGCGCAGACGGCAACGGTCAGTGCCCCGACGCCGGTCCAGTCGAGCCGGCCGGAGCTGCCGCTCAGCAGGCCTAGTCCGATGACGCCGCAGACCGAGATCGTGCTGAAGACATACTGCCCGACCGTCGCGCATTCCTTCAGGATCAGAGTCGCCGCAAGAATCGAGACAATCGGAATCATCGCAATCATGACCCCGGAGAAGCCTGTGGTAGCATGGAGAATGCCGTATTCCTCGCCGATGTAGTACAAAACCGGCTGCGCTAGTCCAAGCAGAAGCAGCAGAATCTTTTGCTTTCGAGAGGCTTTCATCGCGCGAAGCTGACCGGGAAACAGGTGGAGCAGCGCAAAGGCCAGCAAAAAGCGATGGCTCAGCAGCGTGAAGACCTCCGTGCGATCCAGAGCGATCCGCGTGAAGAGAAAACTGAAGCCCCAGGCACCGTGGCAGACGACGTCCGCCAGGTACGCCTTCCCGGTCTCAGACAACCGCTTCATCGGAGCGCTCCTTTTTCCCGTCGTACTCGCCGTATTCGCAGCCAACGTGGGTCGCTTCGATCTCGTCGAGCAGAATCAGTTCACCCTCATGCTTTTCATAGAGCCGAATTGTTCCCCAGCCGTTGCCGCCATTCCATAGACGGTTATGCCGCTTGCTGCCGTCCGGGGCCTCGTAGTTGACGAAAAGCATGTCCTCTTTTTTGCAGAAGATCTGCGTCTGCATCACAGCCTCGTCGTTCTCCTGCCGGACGTTCCACTGGACCAGATGCTCGGTCTCCTCAAAGGAAAATTCCGTCTTGACGTTGAGCCACAGGTGGGAGAAGTTGAAATCAAACTCCCGGCCCTCATACAAAAAGGCGCCCAGCAGTCTGCGGTCCAGGGGGACAAAGTAGATCTTCGGTCTGCCGCCGCCGATGTCGAAGACGCTGTTTTCCAGCCGTTTGCCAGTTTTGCGGCTGGTCAGACAATTGGACGACAGCCAGACCCAGGGCGAGGTGAAATCCCGGCCCCAGTTCTTATCCGCATAACCGAAGCAGCGCTCAGGCGTGACGCGATATTCCCTGCCGTTGAACCAGACCGAGCCGGAATAGGCGGATTTCATCCCCTCGGCATGCCAGTACATGGCAAAGGCTTCGAGGTCACGGAGCGGCTTGGAGGCGCCGTAGCCCACATTGAAGGCGATCAGCTTGTCAATGTGCAGATCCCAGCGCAGACTGCCGCTGTCACACATCCACTCTGGGTGCGCGGCGGCCTCTTCCGGCGTGATCGTGACGCTGCCCCGGAGGTGCTTTTCAGAGGCCAGGCAGTCGCCTGCCTCGATCCGATAAGGGGTTCCCTCGCGCAGCTGTACGTCCTTCCACGCAAAGAAGCGGTGGAGCTGGCACTTACCGGGTCCCCATGTGCCAGCCTTGACCATCAGATAGGAGGGCTTCTTCCCTGCCGCACGATTTTCAGGCAGCTGGCCCAGAACCGGCTGCTCCTCCGCGTGGGCGGGGTTGCAGACGAAAAACTCGATGAAAAACGGGCGGTCCTCTCCTGTCTCAGCATCCTGTGCGGTGAAGGAATGCCACCACCAGTCGTAGCCGCAGCGGCGCAGCGGGCCATTTAGCTGACAGGCGTTTCTCGTGATATCGTGGACGTTGAACATACCGAATCTCCTTTTAATCCATTCGCGTGAAGAGCAAAAAGGGCCGGCAGCGCCGGCCCCTCTGATTACTGATTATAATGATAGACCATTGCGCGGGACGTATCGCGACGAAGGTCGCAGACCGCGTAAACGCCGGTGTCCGGTCGATAGCCGACAATTGACGTGCAGCCGAAGATCAGATGGGAGCTGTTGAGATAGTACAGCTCGTCGACCTGATCGATGTCAATCAGAGAGTCATGCACGTCCTCGGACTCAATGCAAAGCGAGCCGTCGGAATCGTAATACAGTCTTCCCTTGTCCACCGCAGTCTGGACGTCCTCGCCCTCGCGGAGGATGTCGATCAGCACCGTGGTCAGCAGCTTGGGAATCTCCAGACCGCCGGGGGTGCCGATGGTCAGCAGTTCTCCGTCCGGGCCAACACAGATCATCGGGGAGAAATGCGTTCTGGGCCGCTTTTTCGGCTCGTAAGCGTTCTTGCCGGAGGAGCTGAAATTGTTGAGTGTGTCGTTAAGATAAAAGCCGTCCACGCAGACGTAGGAGCCCCAGGAGTCGGAGAGGGAATTCGTGACACAGACCACCAGACCGTTGCGGTCAATGACGGCAAACTGCGTGGTGCAGAACTGCTCATTATCATCCTCCCAGGTGCCGGCGGTCACCTTGTCGATTCTGCCCTGCAGATAGTCCTCAGACAAATACTTCTTCGGCTTAAATTTATAGAAGCCGGGATCCACCACATGATACTTGCGGCTCTTAAAGGCGACTGTGGTCGCGGTTTTCAGCACATTCAGATAGCCGTTCGGATCGGTCTTCGGCGACGGAATATCCAGCATCTCGGCAATCTTCAGCATCTGACAAACAGTCAGGCTGGAGGACGGGCCGTAGGAACCGATGATTTGATAACCGGCGAAGTCCGAACGGACGACGCTGCGCTGACGGGCCCGGTACTTGGTCAGATCCTTCTTGGTCAGTGCGCAGGACGCCGCAATATCATCTGCGATGGAGCCGCGGTAGAAGGCTTCGGCTCCCTCCCGCTGGATCGTGCGGAAAGTCTCGGCCAGCTCCTTCTGCTTGAGCACGTCGCCAACCTTGAGGCCGGTGAAGGCAGGATTGCTCTGGAGCGTGTCTGAGTAATTCAGGCGGAAAATAAAGGCGTCGGAAACTGTGAAGCCCTCTTCGGCGTAGTCGATGGCGGGCTGGAGGGTATCGGCAAGAGACATGGTGCCGAAGCTCTTCAGCGCCTTATCCATACCGGCAACCAGACCGGGAACCGCCACGGAATCTCCGGGCGTTTCCGCTGCGCCGGCAGCGCCATAGTAGTCGAGGGTGTGGGCCTCGCCCGTCTTGCTGTCGTAAATCAGCATGATGCCACCGCCTCCGATGCCCGAGGAATAGGGCTCGCTGACGGAGAGCATGAAGGAAATAGCAGCCGCAGCATCCACGGCGTTTCCGCCGGAAGAGAGGATCTGCATGCCAACCAGCGTCGCCTCCGACGTAGAGGTGGAGACGGCAAAACCGCCGAGATCATCCAGGATCGCGGTCCCAGTCTCTGTCACGGGCGGAACAGACTCCGTAGTCGCGGGAGCCGTGCCAGACCCTTGCTCTGTGCCGGGCTGACTGGAATCCGTTGGCGCACCGGACTCAATCTGCTGTGTAGTCGTCTTCGTATTCCGATCCTGATCACAGCCGGAAAAAGACAGCAGCAGACAGATTAAAACGATCACAGCCGAAATCCGGACGCCAAGGGCGTGCCTGAATGGGTTACGGAAAGAAAAAGACATTGTTTCCTCCTTGTGAGGCCGGGTCACTTGGTCAGATCAAACTGCACCGGGATCTCGATCCGACCGTCGCCCATCACGCTGTAAGCGCTCTTCGGAAGCGCGTCGGTCATGATGTTGCGGATCTGGCCGCAGTAGAGCGAGTTTTTGGTGACAAACGGGTGGAAATTCTCCAGGTGCATCGGAATCAGGGTGAAGCTGCCCGCGCCGGTGGTCCGGTCGACGTCCAGCTGGACGAGTACGGTGTTCCGGCTCGGCCGCTGGCCCTGGTCGAAGACAAAGTTGCCGAGGCTGTAGAAGATAATTCCGCTCCGGTTCCGAGTCTGATACTGCTCGATCTCCTGCACAACGTGAGGATGGCAGCCGATCACGACGTCGGCGCCGGAAGAGATCAGCCGGTGAGCCAGCTCCCGCTGCCGGTCGGTGACGGAGGTGACGTCCTCCTTGCCCCAGTGGACGTAGACAACGGTCAAATCGCACTCCAGCGCGGCGCGGTTCAGATTCTGGAACACGCGGTAGTTCTTGGACGTGGCAACGCCGAAGCCGTCCTTGTTGGCGGAAAAACCCTTGGGGATCATGTCGGTGCAGGAGAGGAAACCTATTTTAAAGCCGTTTTTTTCCAGCACGCGATATTTCGGCGCCTCTTCCCAGTCCTTCCCGGCGCCGGCATAGCTAACGCCCAAGGCATCGATCATCTCGGTGGTTTTGCGCAGGGCGCTGCGGCCGTAGTCGGCGGAGTGGTTATTTGCCAGCGCAAAGACATTGATTCCGGCGTCCACAGCAGCCTTCAGAGCCTCTTCACGAGCCGGCAAAACGAGTTTGTCGGCAGCCTTGGTCTTGTCCGGATCACCGGTGAGAACCGCGCATTCCAGATTTGCGAACACAAAGTCGGAGGCTTTGAACAGCGGCTCAATCGGATCGAAGAGCTCCGCGTAGGATTCCTTCTCTCCATAGGTCTGCACATAACGGCCGAGCATCAGATCACCGGCAAAGGACAGCCGGATCTCGTTTTCACCGCGCGGGTCGGCCTTCGCGACAGAGCGGTTAAGCGCCCTCGTATGCAGGGCGTTGCCGATGATCAGAACCAGAAGCACAGTCAGGGCAGCGCAGAGCACGCGCATCCATCCGGGCTTTGTTCGGCCCATCCGGTCTCGGCGCGAGATGATCTGCATCCGCTGGGCAAGGGTCAGATGCTGGCCGCAGTAATCCACTTTTCGCGCCAGCTCCACATGGCTCTTGCGAGGACGCAGCAGACTGCTGATTTTCTCCATAGCCAATCCCTCAGACAATCAGAAGCAGGCCCTGCACAATGGCAAAGGTCAGGTAGGTGACGATCAGAACGGCGGGGATCGTGATGTGAATGCCCTGCTTGATCGTGGTGAAGGCGATCAGGCCCGGCGTAATCACGCCGATACCGCGGAAAGCCAGCGTGGCAAACGGGAGGGCGGGCACAAAGAAATCCGCCAGCAGCTTGAATACCAGAGCCACAAGAATGCAGGCCACGAACTTCCGCTTGCCAAAGAGGAGCATGAAGCGCGGCAGGACAAACTCCACGATCAGATAAGTCAGCAGCGCGATCAGCAGCACGATGCCAATCGAAAGCAGATCATCGCAGATCATGGACAGATAGCCCGCGACGATGACGCCGCCGGACGAGACGCCGATCAACTCCTCAACGGCCAGGCTCAGAAGCAGGCCAACCAATAAGGCCAGATAAAATTCAGTGATCGTCATTTGGATGCATCCTCCAAAGCGAAATCTTTCTCGGTTTTGTCAGCCGGGGAAGCAGCGCTTCCCGCCTCGGCGGACGGAGAGAGACTTCTGGTAAAATCTCCCCAGGTAGCGGGGGTATTCCCCAGCAGGCTTCTGGGGTTCAGGGCACGGATGGATTCCAGGAATTCCTCGCCGATGCCGTGGATATTGCCGATACAAAATAAGACGTGTCCGTCAAGCATCGGGAGCAGCTCCGGCAGGATCGAGCGGACAGAACGCTCCGAGAGATTATGATAGGTGGTCACGTTCGGCAGCTTGCCGCGGCGGTAGGCGTGCTCGATGGGCTCCGCCTTCTCGCCGATGACGACCAAATGGATCGGTCCCATCTGGGGCAGGCAGTCGCGAGCAAACTGTCCGCTGCGGTCCACCCGGTCGGGGCGGCAGTTCATCACGACAACCGGATCGGTCATCGGCAGGCCGGTGTCGGCAATGCAGTCCCAGATCTCCAGCGTCGAGGCCGGCTCGTTGGCCGCAAAGGCGTTGACCAGCCAGGTCTCCAGATTCTTGTTCTGGATCGGCTCAATGCGTAGGGCGCCGGGGTCAGGATTGGCCTTGAGCATGCCGCGGAAGGCAATCTCGTCGTCAATGCCCAGTGCACGGGAGACCGATAGGGCCATGACGCAGTTGTTCTCGAAGATCTTGTAGGAGAACTGATCCAGATAACCGTCCGGGAGGATGCCAGGCTCGGCGACGATCAGCTTTGACCGGCGGTCCCTGGCAATCGCCCGGAAGAAATCGGTGTAGGGGCAGTCCGGCACCACCGCGACGCCGTGATACGGGATCGTGTCGCCGAAGGCCCAGGCCAGCTGGTCCAGCGTCGGACCCATCTCGTCGAGATGGTCCTCCAGGACGTTGACGATCACCACGATATTGCCCTTAAGAATGTCGTGCTGAAAGACCTTCTGGTAGTCGGGCCGGACAGCCATGCACTCGCAGACCAGGGCGTCGGCGCCGGCCTTGGCAGCCTTGTTGACCACGCGGATCTGCTCGCCGATGGAGACGCCGCGGGGCTTGCGCTTGATCTCCTCTTCCTCCTCGCTGTCCCAGCGCATCATGCGGGCTGCGGTGCCTGTCGTCTTGCCGACGACCTTATAGCCCGCTTCCTTTAGAATTGCGGTGATCAGCCGGGTGATCGTGGACTTGCCGCGGATGCCGTTGACGTTGACGCGGATCTTCAGCTGTTTGAGATTCCGTTCGTTCCGCCGCTTTTCCAGAATCAGCAGCACCGCGGCAGCGCCGCAGCCAATGGCGATAATCAGATAAAAAACCCAGGATTGCATTCTCATCCCTCAATTCAAACCAGGACGCGCCCGGTCTGCATGCTGAAAACTTTCAATTCAGTCTATCCTGAATGAAACGGAGAAATTATATCACACAGAAATAAAAAAGTCTACAGAAACTTTTTGATTTCAATCGTTTACCCCTGATTTTGCGGTATTTCGTTTTCGGAGGCAGTCTCTTCCGTACCGCTCTCCTCTTCCGGCGGCTGCTCGACACAGGCTGGACAGGCGGCGCGCTCCCACGTATACGCGGACATTTCGGCATCCGTACGGAATGTCAACGGTCCGTCGGACAGAGCGTCGGCGTGCAGATCCACGTGGCGGAAGCCGTCGGCAGTTGAGACGATGTTCCAGTACCAGGTCTTCCCTTCCCGTGTCCCCTCCACCATGGTCGCAGCAACACCCGTCTTTTCGCACAGCAGGCGGACAACGGAGGCCGCGGTCCGACTGCTGCCGATCCCGCCGCAGAGCAGGCTGTAAACCGAGGCGGTCTCATCCTCCCGGTAGGAAAAGCGGGTCGTCAGATAGGTGAACAGAAGCCGCAGCTTCTGCTGATCGGTCCGGCCGTAGTCGATGTAGTGGAAGGCGGAATCCAGCACGGCCTCGGCCTCAGTGCGCATCCCCCGGAGGGTCTCCCGGTCCTCAGGGTAGACGAAGTGGACCTCCACCACGCGCACGAGTCCCGAATCCGGATAGACGGAGACGCTGATCTGCGGCTCGATGATCACCTCATCCGGATGATAGAGGATGTACTGCCGGAGCTGGGCGGCGAAGTTTCCGTCGGAATAGCCCGAGACCTGCAGCGTAATCGAGCTTGCCTGCCTGCGCAGGGCACCCAGCATTCGGCTGAGCGCCTCCTCGCTGCCTCGGACCGGCTGGATCTCCCGGATCTCGCCGGCCGAACGGCGATAGACCGCGTTCACGGAAACCATCCAACCGCCGTCCATACCCATGCGCTCGCAGCTGATATAGTCGGTTGCGTAGGCGGAGACAGGATCCTCCTCGGTCAGATAACGGATAAGCTTTTTCAGATCGTCCTCCAGATTGCCGCTGTAGCTGCGGACAAAGACCTCTCCGTGCTCCACGCCGTCGGAGACAAAGGAGCGCATGACCGAGCGAAGCTCGTAGTAATTCGAGGCGGTCAGCATCGGCGGATCGGCGGTCTCGGTCGGCGCGGCAGTCGTCTCCCGAAACGCAAACGGGGCGTTGTGCTCCTTAACCGAAAGCGACTCGTCCGGATACAGCCGCCCGCAGCCCGCAAGAAGCACGGCGCAGAGATGCACAAACAAAATGAAAAGAATCCAGCGTTTCATAGACGCCTCCATGTTTCGGGATTCGGGATTCGGGATTCGGAGACGGGGCTGCGAGTCACCAGTCATCAGGGAACCGAAGGGCAATTTCGCAGCCCTCCGTTGTGGCCCATGACTACACGGGCCACGGAGCGAAGCGCACGTTGCTTTAAGTCCGGATATTACGGGAGTTGTGGCCGCTGTGGTCAGCGGCCATAAACCCCGCCCCCTAACACCAGATGCCTAAAGCTCCATCGCAGTCTGCTGCTCCTTCCGGTCCTCGTCCTTTAAAAGGGCGCCGGCGGCCGGGATGGTGCGGGTGCGGTAGCGGCTGAAATTCTGAATCCCGGAATCCTCTGCCAGCCGCGCCCCGTGCAGCAGGTCCTTTTTCTTCAGTGTCAGAACAGCCACGCCCTGAGTCGTCCGGCTAACCTTGGGGCTGAGCTGAGCGGTGGAGAAGATCAGCGCCCGACCCTCGGTGGAGTACAGCGCGATCTGTGCGTCCTCCCGCAGTAGGAAGATTGCCTTAAGCGGCTGCTTGTCGCAGTAGGCGCCGGTCAGTTTCTTGCGATTGGACTTGGTCTCGTAGGCAGACAGGTCCACCTTCGCACACTTGCCGTCCTCGTAGACGAAGAGCAGAAACCCCTTATAATCCCCGGGCAGGAAGACGCCCACGACGGTCTCGCCCTCGTCCATGCCCAGCTTCTGGGGCAGATAGTCACCTAGCGCCGAGGCTTTTCCGTCCGGGAACGCCTCGCAGCGGGTCTTGTAGACCTGGCAGCGGTTCGTAAACACCAAAAGCCCCGCCCGGTTCGTCGTCTCGCAGCGCATAGCGAGGACGTCTCCCTCCTTGAATTTCTGCTCACCGGACATGCGCAGGCTCTGGGGGGTGATCTTCTTGAAATATCCCTCGCGGGAGACGAAGACAGTCACCGGATAATCCGGCGCGGCCTCCGGCTCCTCGTCAACGAAGTCCTCGCACTCATAGACGATGCCGGTCAAACGATCCTTGCCGTAGGCCTTCTCCACGGCCTCCAGCTCTTTGACAATGATCGAGCGGACTCGTGCCGTGCTGGAGAGGATTTTTTCCAGATCGGCGATCTCTTTTTTCAGCGCGTCGGTCTCGGCCGTCCGTTTGAGGATGTATTCCTTGTTGATGTTGCGCAGCTTGATCTCGGCAACGAAGTTGGCCTGCACCTCGTCGATGCCAAAGCCGATCATCAGGTTCGGAATGACCTCAGCGTCGGATTCGGTGTTCCGGATGATGGCGATTGCCTTGTCGATGTCCAGCAGGATCTTCTCCAGGCCCTGCAGCAGATGGAGCTTTTCCCGCTTCTTCTGGAGTTGGAAATAGGTTCTGCGGCGGACACTCTCGGTCCGCCAGGCGGTCCACTCCTCCAGTATCCCGCGCACGCCAAGCACACGGGGCATGCCGGCAATCAGGACATTGAAGTTGCAGGCAAAGCTGTCGCACAGCGGGGTGCAGCGAAAGAGCTTCTGCATCAGCTTGTCGGGGTCGGTGCCGCGCTTGAGATCCATCGCAATTTTCAGGCCGGAAAGGTCGGTCTCGTCACGGATGTCGTTGAGTTCCTTAATCTTGCCGGTCTTGGAAAGCTCCACAACCTTTTCAATAATTGCCTCGGCGGTCGTGGTGTAGGGGATCTCGTAGACCTCGATCAGATTCCCCTCCTTCACATAGCGCCACCTGGCGCGGATCCGGAAGGAGCCGCGGCCGGTCTCATAGATCCGGGCCATCTCAGCCGGATCGTAAAGGATCTCGCCGCCGGTGGGGAAATCCGGTGCCGGAAGGGTCTCAAAGAGGTCGCAGTCCGGATCCCGAATGCAGCGGATTGCCGTCCGACAGACCTCGGCCAGGTTGAAGCCGCAGATGTTGGACGCCATACCCACCGCAATACCAGTGTTGTTCGAGACCAGGATGTTCGGGAAGGTCGTGGGCAGCAGGGTCGGCTCTGGCATTGTGCCGTCGTAGTTGTCCACCATGTCCACGGTGTCGGAGTCGATGTCCCGGAAGAGCTCTGCGCAGATCGGCTCCAGCTTCGCCTCGGTATAGCGGGGAGCAGCATAGGCCATGTCGCGGGAGTAGACCTTGCCGAAGTTGCCCTTGGAGTCAACGAAGGGGTGCAGCAGGGCCCCGTTGCCGCGGGAGAGACGGACCATCGTGTCATAGATCGCCTGGTCGCCGTGGGGGTTGAGCTTCATCGTGGCGCCGACGATGTTGGCGGACTTCGATCGCCCGCCCTTGAGCAGGCCCATCGTATACATCATATAAAGAAGCTTGCGGTGGGAGGGCTTGAAGCCGTCGATCTCCGGGATCGCCCGGGAGACAATGACCGACATGGCGTAGGGCATGTAGTTGAGCTCCAGCGTGTCGCAGATCGCCTGCTCCTCCACCGACCCGCGCAGCCCCATCACGCCGGGATCCGCTGCGCCGTGCTGAACTTCCGGTTCTTTTTTCTTTCGAGCCATTGGCTTTCCTCTTTTCTGTTTTAGGCATTCGGCAATCGCCAATCGGAGACGGGAGTTTCGAGTCACCAGTGTACAGTCTCTTGTCACCAGCAGTACGTAACAGAAAAAAACATTTTCCGTAGTAATCGATCCCCTGATCGGCCACAGCGCGAAACGCATCCATGCGGTGGTTATGGCCGCTGTGGTCAGCGGCCACTACGGGAAGGTTTTGCTGTTACGTTCCACTGGTCCCTAATCCCCAGTCCCTGGTCCCTAACTACGACAGATCAGCCAGCTCGAGATATTTATACCCGTTATCCGCGATATAATCCTTACGGGCCTGCAGATTGTCGCCCAGCAGCATATCAAAATACACCGCAGTACGTTCGGCGTCCTCGGGCAGGATCCGAATAAGGCGCCTGGTCTCGGGGTTCATCGTGGTCATCCACATCATCTCAGCCTCATTCTCGCCCAAACCCTTGGAGCGCTGGATGGAGACCTTCTTCCCTTCCAACTGCTTCAGAATCTCAGTCTTTTCGCTCTCGTTGTAGGCAAACCACGTCTTGTCCCTGCAGTTGATCTCAAACAGCGGCGACTCGGCAATATAGACAAAGCCCTCGCGAATCAGCGTGGGGACCAGCCGGTAGAGCATCGTCAGAATCAGCGTGCGGATCTGGTAGCCGTCCACGTCTGCGTCGGTGCAGATGATGATCTTGCTCCACCGCAGGTTTGCCAGATCGAAGGCGGCCAGATCTTTGACCCGCTTGTCCTTGACCTCGATCCCGCAGCCGATAACCCGGAGAAGGTCAGTGATGATGTCGGATTTGAAAATTTTACCGTAGTCGGCCTTCAGGCAGTTGAGGATCTTGCCGCGGACCGGCATGATGCCCTGGAACTCCGCGTCCCGGCCCTGCTTGACCGAGCCCATGGCGGAGTCGCCCTCGACGATATAGAGTTCGCGCTTTTCGGGGTCCTTGCTCCGGCAATCTACAAACTTCTGGACCCGGTTGGCGATATCCAGGGATCCGGAGAGCTTCTTCTTGATGGTGAGGCGGGCCTTTTCGGCGGTCTCGCGGCTGCGCTTGTTGACCAGTACCTGGGCCGCAATCCGCTCGGCCTCGGGCTTGTTTTCGATGAAATAGACCTGCAGCCGGGCGCGAAAGAACTCCGCCATAGCGTCCTGGATGAACTTGTTCGTGATGGCTTTCTTGGTCTGGTTTTCGTAGGAGGTCCGGGTCGAGAAGCAGTTGGTCACCAGCACCAGACAGTCGAAGACGTCCTGCCAGGTGATCTTGCTCTCGTTCTTCGTGTACTTGTTTTCCTGCTTGAGATAGGCATCCAGGGCGGAGACAAAGGCGCTGCGGACGGCCTTCTCCGGCGCGCCGCCGTACTCGAGCCAGGAGGAGTTGTGGTAGTATTCCGTGTGCCCGCCCTGCCGCGCGAAGCAGACGGCGGCGGTGATTTTGAGCTTGTAGTCGTCCATGTCGGCCCGGTCGCGGCCCACGCGCTCGGCCTCCCAGAACTGGGGCTCGGTGATCGGTTCAGTCGTCCCCGTCTCATTGAGTTCCCGGATATAGTCCAGGATGCCGCTTTCATACCGGAACTCCGTGGTCTCGAACTGGCGGCCCATCTGGTTGCGGAAGCGGAAGGTGACACCTGCGTTGACCACGGCCTGCCGTTTGAGCATGTCGGTGTAGAATTCCGCCGGGATGTCAATATCGGTGAAGACCTCCAGATCCGGTTTCCAGTGGAAGCGCGAGCCAGTCTGCTTTCGGGTCGTGGGGACCTTTTTCATCTCGCCCACGATCCGGCCCTTCTCAAAGTGGAGGGTGTATTCGAAGCCGTCGCGATGGATGTCGGCGTCGAAGTACTCCGAGGCGTACTGTGTGGCGCAGGTGCCGAGACCATTGAGACCCAGACTGTATTCATAGCTGCCGGCGCCCTGGTTGTTCTTGTACTTGCCGCCGGCATACATCTCGCAGAAAACAAGTTCCCAGTTGTAACGGCCAACTTTCTCGTTCCAATCCACCGGGCAGCCGCGGCCAAAGTCCTCCACCTCAATCGACCTGTCCGCGTAGCGGGTGACAATGATCAGATCGCCGTGCTTTTCCCGGGCCTCATCAATGGCATTGGATACGATCTCGAAGACCGCGTGCTCGCAGCCGTCGAGCCCGTCCGAGCCGAAGATGACTGCCGGACGCTTCCGGACGCGATCCTCGCCTTCGAGGACCTCAATGCTCTCATTTCCGTATTCCTGTTTTTTTCTGCTCATGCCGAAACCTCACGATAATTTGTGGTACAGATTGACATACCAACCCATTATGTTGTGATTAGTATAGCGGATCGTTGGAAAAAAGTCAAGTTTGCAATTGAACCGATCCTGCGTCCTCTCCCGGACAGAGGCAACCATCTTGACAAAGAATCCCGGATTCGATATACTCAAACTATCCGAAAACGTGCGGCGCGGATGCGCCGGGAAAGGAGCCAGCAGATGAAACGAAGCACGAAGCGGCGCATCCTGTATGGCTGCCTGATCCTACTCCTGGCGGTCCTTGGCTACAGTCTCTATCGTTATCTCTCGATTCAGCAGGAATACCGTGCGGAACGAAACGCCCATGAACAGCTAATGAAGTACCGCCCGGCGCTTCCAGAACAGGCGAATCCTTCCGGATCAGTCAGCGAATTCGCAGGGAACGGCAACCCGGACGATCCGGATCAGACGGAAGTTCCAAACGATACGATTCCGATTACAAACGGCAAGATTGTGCAGCTGAAGGAAGATTATCCGGATGCTGTGGGCTGGATTACGGTGCCCGGCACAGATGTGGACTACCCCTTTGTGCAGGGAAAAAACAATGAATACTACCTCCGGCGCGGCATCGACGGGAAATACCTGTATGCCGGAATTCCATTTCTGGATTATCGCTGCAGCCCCGACTTTTCAGGCGAAAACACCATCCTGTTCGGTCACAATCTGAGAAACGGCAGCATGTTCGGTACTCTGACCCGCTTCAAGGAGCAGAACTTCTTTGACGATCACCGGTATTTTTATGTTGTCCTTGAGCACGATATCATTTGCGCGGAAATCATTTCCTGCCTTGTAGTGACACCGAATCAGGCGCCCTATGTCTTTGAGCCGGAAATTGACTCCGATTTTGCCGAGCGCTGCGTCCGCGACGCAAGGCGCTCTGCCGCGGGGCTCACCTTCTCCGATGCCGACCGCTTTATTACCCTTGCGACATGCGACTACGAAAGGAACAACAGCCGCGTGATCCTGATCGGACGTATCACAGAATCCTCCGCTTCCCCGGCTTGATCCGTTTTCAGAACTGCAAAAAAATCATAACCACCACTGAAGTGGTGGTTTGCACAGGCCCTAGAAGGGCCAATTA
>CAMOLY010000010.1 GCA_946619065.1 uncultured Clostridia bacterium
GTAATTGGCCCTTCTAGGGCCTGTGCAAACCACCACTTCAGTGGTGGTTATGATTCGTGGAATTCCGATCGGGGCGTCCCCAAAAACCGCACGTCGGCATAGGATGACAGGGAGGGATGCGCGATGTATGACGTCTATCTGATTTTTCGATCGGTTACACACGGACAGGAGGGAAAGGCAGTCCTGAATCGGGCGGGGATTTCGTCCTCTCTTGTCAGAAGTCCGTCAAAGCTCTCGCAAAACGGCTGTGCTTACGCCCTTCGCATCCGTCCGGGCGACTGGACAGAGGCCGGCGGGCTGCTTCGGCGGGCGGGGAGAATGCCGCAGGCCGTCTGGCTGCGCCAGGCGGACGGAAGCTTCGGGAGGCTGGAATGATCTATCTGGACAACGCTGCTACAACGTTCCGGAAGCCGCCGGAGGTCGGCCGTGCGGTCCAATGGGCCATGCAATTCTGCACAAGCCCGGGGCGGGGCGGCTATGCCGCAGCCCAGCGGGCGGAGGAGACCGTCTATCGGACGCGTGCGCTTGCGGCGGAGCGTTTTGATTGCGCGCCGGAGCAGGTCTGCTTCACCGCCTGCGCGACGGAGGGGCTGAATGCCGCGATCCGGTTTCTGGTCGGAGCGGGAGACCGGGTTGTTCTTTCAGGCCTCGAGCATAACGCGGTGACCAGAACGCTTCATGCGATCGGAGCGAACACGCAGGTGGTGACGGCGCCGCTGTTCTCCGGGGAGGCCTGGCTGGATGCCTTTTCTCAGGCGCTCACCCCGCGGACGGCCGCTGCCGTCTGCACCCAGGTATCGAACGTGTTCGGAGCAGTCCTTCCGATCGACGGGATCGCGCGGCTTTGCGCGGAGCGGGAGATTCCGCTGATCGTGGACGCCTCACAGTCGGCCGGGATTCTGCCGGTTACCCTGAAAAAATGGAACGCGGCCTTTGTGGCGATGCCGGGACACAAGGGTCTGCTCGGCCCCCAGGGGACCGGTCTGCTGCTGTGCGGCGTGGTGCCGGATCCGCTTCGCTTCGGCGGGACCGGCAGTCAGTCGATGGAGCAGGAGATGCCCGGATTCCTGCCGGACCGCATGGAGGCAGGAACCCTGAATGTCCCGGGCATTGCCGGACTCGGCGCCGGGCTGCGCTATCTTCGAAAGCAGGATGAAAGCCGGATCCTCCGCCGGGAGCGCGACATGATCCGGAGGATGGCGGCCGGTCTGTCCGGGCTCGGCGCGGAGGTCTATACCGGACCGAACCAGGTCGGGGTGCTCTCCTTCCGATTCCCGGGAACGGATCCGGTCGAGGCAGCCGAACGCTACGCAAGCCTGGGCGTTGCGGTACGTGCCGGCCTGCACTGTGCGCCGCTGGCCCACCGGACCGCGGGCACGTTCCCGGAGGGCACGATTCGCCTGTCTGTCTCTCCGCTGACGGAGGATACGGTGCCGGCCGGCTTCCTTCGGCAGACCGCGGCCCTCAATTTTTGAACAATCGGAAAATTCAGCGGAGACCGGAGAGAAAAACCTTGCTATTTCGCGAAAGATACGGTATAATTCAAAAGATAAAATAGGTGAATTGTAAACAGCTCAAGTGAACACCCGATGGCAGGAGGTATGCATGAAAGAGATACAGGAGTTTTTTTCTAACATCAAGAATACCTTCCCGACGATTACCGTTGTGGACATTCTGGATATCCTGCTGGTCACGTTCGTAATCTATACGATCATCAACCTGTTCCGCTCCACCAGCTCGAACCGGATTGCCCGCGCGATCATTCTGCTGCTGGCCCTCACGCTGATCACGGACCTGCTGAATTTCCACACGCTGAACTATCTGCTCGACCGCGTGCTTGAAATGGGAATCATTGCGCTGCTGATCGTCTTTCAGCCGGAGCTGCGCCGCTTTCTGGAGCGGATCGGCGGCCGTTCGGTTCGCGGACTGATCGGGATCAACGTCAACCAAAGCGATCAGATCAAAGAGGCTGTGGAAGAGACGGTCAAGGCCTGTGAGGCCATGTCCAAGGAGCGGGTCGGCGCGCTGATCGTATTCGAGCGGGAAAACTCCCTGGAACAGATCAGCCTCACCGGCACCAAGGTCGACGCCGCCGTGTCCCAGGAGCTGATCCGCAACATCTTCTTTCCGAAGGCCTCCCTGCACGACGGCGCCATGCTCATCAACCGCGGACGCATCGAGTCTGCCGGCTGCGTGCTTCCGCTTTCGGAAAACCGCAACCTCAGCACGGACCTCGGCACCCGGCACCGCGCCGGCGTCGGCATCAGTGAAACCAATGACTGTGTGGCAGTCATTGTCTCCGAGGAGACGGGCACGATTTCCGTCGCGATCAACGGCATGCTGAAGCGATATCTTTCCACCCAGACGCTGGAAAAGCTGCTGATGCAGGAGCTGATCGGCGAGGCCGGAAAGACCTCTGTTATTGATCGGATCAAGAGCTTCAAGAAGGGAGGCAGCAAGGATGCTGAAAAGTCGTAAAATCGTCACATTCCTGATTGCCTTGCTCGCTGCCACCCTGCTCTGGCTGTATGTGATCACCACAGTGGCGCCGGAGGCGAATACCAGGATCAGCAACATTCCGGTCACAATCGACGGCTCCATCATCCTCGAAGAGCGCGGCCTGATTGTCACCGATCTGAAGACCTCCAATATTTCCCTGGAGGTCAGCTCCTCCCGTCTGATTCTCACGAAGCTGAACGCCGGCAATATGCGGATTTCCGCGGATGCGACCAAGATCCGTGAGCCCGGCACCTATGATCTGAGCTATACCGTCTATTTCCCGGATAATGTCAACCCGAACGACGTGGACATTCTGCGCAAGAGCAGCAACCGCGTCACGGTGACGATCGAGAAGCTGGAAAAGCGGACTCTGCCGATTACGCCCAACTGGCTGAACGCGGTCGCGGACGAGTTTACGGCCGAGACCGGCAGCGCCGTTCTGGAGCCTGCCGAGGTCACGCTGACCGGACCTGCGGACGAGCTTGACCGGATTTCAAAGGTTCAGATCGATTTCGATCTCGCGTCGCGGAACGAAACGGTCATCGAGCGGATCCCGCTGACCTTCCTGAATGCGGAAGGCGAACGGGTCGCTCTGTCGGAGAACACGGAACCGAGCGCGGATGAGACGGTTCTGACCCTTCAGATCCTCAAGAAAAAAACGCTCACCATCAAGGCAGACCTGGTAGAGGACAATGTGGTCGGCCTGAATAACGCGCTTGTCAGCTATTCTCCGAAGACGATCAATGTCAAAGGCGCAGCCGATGTGATCGACGCCCTGGGTGACGAGCTGATCGTCGGCACAGAGATCCAGCTTTCGAATATCAAAGAAGACAAAGAAGTCTTCCGCTTCAATCTGGAGCTGCCGGCCGGCGTCAATCCCACCAATGAGGGCAGCGAATCCGAGGTGACCGTAACGATCCAGATCGTCGGCATCTCAAAGGTGACCGTCCCGGTCTCGGATATCCGGGTCCTGAACCCGATGAATCCGGAGGAATACGAGACCACGGTCCCGGGCAGCGTAAACGTCACGGTCCGCGGCAATACCGCAGAGGTCCGCAAGATCCGGCAAAGCGGCGGCAAGGGCCTTCATGTTGAGGTCGACCTGGAAGGGAGAACACAGACCGGAAGCTTCACCGCCATCGGACAAGTTGTCAACGACAGCCATCCCAACGTCAGCGTTGTGGATCAGGTCGAAGTCGACGTGAGTGTGACCAGGATTCCGATCAACTCGGAAACCGAGGCGAATCAGTAAGACCGCGGGAAGGAGCCTGCGATGTTCGGCTATGTCAGACCCTACCGCGACGAGCTTCGGCTCAGGGATTACGACCGCTACCGCGCTGCCTACTGCGGCCTTTGCAGAGCGCTGGGAAAGACGTACGGGTTCCGCGCCCGCTTTTTGGTCAATTACGACATGACCTTTCTCTACCTCGTGCGCGCCTCTGCCCGCGGCGGCGCTCCGTGCCGGCGCTGCTTCTGCCCGGCAAGGCTCTTCCGAAAGAAGCCCTGCCTCTGCGACGAGGAAGGCTTCGCCCCGGTTGCGGCCTGTACCGTGATCCTCTGCTATTGCAAAATCCTGGATAATATTCTCGACAGCGGCTTTTTTAAGGGCCTCGCCTACCGCCTGCTCAAGCTGCTCTACCGCAGGGCATACCGCAGAGCCGCAAAGGCCATGCCGCAATTTGACGCGGTGGTTACGGACCGATTGAAAGCCCTGAACGGCCTGGAGCAGGCGCACAGCGCGAGCATCGACGCAACTGCCGACACATTTGCAGCCATTGTTTCCGCCTGTGCCGACGACCTGCCCGGCGATGAGCTTCGCCGGCCGATGCAGAGCCTTCTCTACCAGGTCGGACGTTATGTCTACCTCTGCGACGCGCTGGACGATCTCAGGGAGGACGTCCGCACCGATTCCTACAACCCGCTGCGCTTCCGTTTTTCCGCCGGCCCGGAGGGCCTGTCGGATGAGGATCTGCGCTATTTCTCTCAGCTGATGGACAGCTCCGTCAATCTCGCCGGCTCCGCGCTTTCGCTGCTGCCGGAACAGAGCGGGTCGCCGCTGCTTGAAAACATTGTCTACCTGGGGCTGCCGGCGGTCTTCACCGCGGTCCGGGCAGGCAGATTCCGAAAACAATCCAAAGTATTTCCACGAAAGGAGACCGGATCATGAGAGATCCCTACGAGGTGCTGGGCGTATCCCGAACCGCCTCCGACAGCGATATCAAAAAAGCCTATCACGAGCTGGTCAAAAAATACCATCCCGACAATTACGCGAACAATCCCCTTGCCGATCTCGCGTCCGAGAAGATGAAGGAGATCAACGAGGCCTATGACGCGATCATGAAGGCCAGGGCGGGCGAAAGCCAGAATGCCGGCTCCTCCTATGCCGGATCCTCCTATTCCGGCTCCTCTTACGGCTATCAGTCCGGTCAGAGCAGCTACGGCAGCAGTCAGTACGCCACGGTCCGTACCTATCTCAACAACAACCGCCTCGACGCCGCGGACTCTCTGCTCGGCGGCATGTCGAACCGGGATGCCGAGTGGTACTATCTCAAGGGGGAGATTGCCTTCCGGCGCGGCTGGCTGGACGAGGCCAGGCAGTATTATCAGACGGCCTGCGGCATGGCGCCGGGAAACCTGGAATACCAGCGGGCCATGCAGAACGTGCGCGGCACCTACACCCCTTACCGGCAGACCAACTACCGGCAGGGCAGCGACCTCAATGACGCCTGCAACATCTGCAACGCCCTGCTGTGCCTGAACTGTCTGTGCGGAGGATGCAACAATTGAGCCGGACCCGTAAGCTGACGCTGTCGGCGCTCATCGCCGCCCTCTGCACGGCGGTGATGTATCTGGGGGTTCTGGTTCCGCGGGTCAGTCTTGCAATTGCGGCGATGGCGGGGATTTTTCCTGCCGCCGTCGTGATCCTCTGCGGATCCGGATGGGCGGTCGGCAGCTTCGTAACCGCCGCCGCGCTTGGGCTGCTGCTTCTGCCGGTAAAAACCGTGCCGCTGTGGTTTGCGTTTTTCTTCGGGCATTATCCGATCTGGAAGGCGCTGCTTGAGCGTCTGCAGACCCGAATCGGAAAGCCGCTGATCGGCTGGATCGGGAAGCTTGCCGGCGCGGCCGTCTGCGTGGCGGTGCTCTGGCTGCTGTTTCGCGGGAGCTTTTTTGCCGGCATTCCGGCTGCGATCCGATCCAGAGTCCCGCTGCCGGTGATTGCGCTGATCCTGGCTGCCGCGCTGATTGCCTACGACATCGCTTTTTCCATACTGATCGGTTATTTCCGCGACAAAATCCTGCCGCGGATCAAATAAAGGAGTTGACATTTTGATCAGGAGTATGACCGGATACGGACGGGCGCTCGGAGAGTTTGCCGACCGGCAGATTACCGTGGAGGTCCGTTCCGTCAACAATCGCTATCTCGACTGCGGCGTCAAGCTGCCGCGTCTGTACGCTTTCGCCGAGGATGCGATCAAGCAGTGCGTCAAGCAGCATGTTTCCCGCGGCAAGGTGGACGTCTTCGTCTCGGTGAATCTGACCGCGTCCGGCGCGGTGCGCATCGGTCTCAACCGCAGCGTGCTGGAGGGCTATCTGACCGCGATGCGGCAGATCTCGTCGGACTACGGTGTCCGGGACGATATTTCCGTGACCGCGCTGAGCGGCTTCCCGGATGTGTTCTCGGTGGAAAAGGCGGAGGAGGACGAGGATCTGCTGAAGACCCAGCTGCTCTCCGTCGTCGGGGAGGCCCTGTCGGCCTACGACGCAATGCGTGCGGCCGAGGGCGAAGCCATCGCGAAGGATCTGCGTCGCAAGGCGGAGGGCATTGCCCGGATGATCTCCTTTGTCGAGACCCGCAGCCCGGAGACGGTGGCGGAATACCGCGAAAAGCTCTACGCCAGGATGCAGGAGGTCCTCTCGTCCGCCACGGTGGACGAGTCCCGGATCCTGACCGAGGCCGCGATCTACGCGGATAAGGTGGCGGTCGACGAGGAGACGGTGCGTCTGCGCAGCCATCTGGCGCAGCTTGGAACCATGCTCGAGTCCTCGGAACCGATCGGACGAAAGCTGGATTTCCTGATGCAGGAAATCAACCGCGAGACGAACACCATCGGCTCAAAGTGCTGCGATCTGGAAATCGCCAAAACCGTCGTCGATCTGAAGGCGGAGCTGGAAAAGATCCGCGAGCAGATCCAGAACATTGAATAAAGCCTTTCCCCCCTCGGGGGAAGGTGTCATCCGCCGTCTCACGCAAGGCGGATGACGGATGAGGGGCATTTCGGCCTCGGAGAGGTATTTATGAAGCTTATCAACATCGGCTTCGGCAATCTGGTTTCCGCGCAGCGCCTGCTCACGGTGATCAGCCCGGATTCCGCCCCGGTCAAGCGCCTGGTTCAGGAGGCCCGGGACCGCGGTATGCTGATTGACGCAAGCTACGGCAGAAAGACCCGATCTGTTCTTGTGATGGACACCGATCACGTGATCCTCTCCGGCCTGGAGCCGAAGACCATCGCCGGCCGGGTCAACGGGGAGGATGAAAACCTTGAGGAAGGGTAGACTGATTGTGATTTCCGGTCCCTCCGGCGTCGGAAAGGGCACGGTCGTAAAGGGCGTGCTGGCGCGGGATCCGAAGACCTGGCTGTCTGTATCCGCCACCACGCGGGCGATGCGCCCCGGGGAGACCGACGGCGTACAGTACCGCTTTGTGAGCAAAGAACAATTTGAGCGGATGATTGACGAGGGGAAATTCCTGGAGCATGCCTGCTATGTGGGAAACTACTACGGCAGCCCCCTCGAACCCATCGAACAGAGGCTTGCCGACGGCTTTGACGTCCTGCTGGAGATCGACGTGCAGGGCGGACTGCAGATTCTGGAGCGCAGGCCGGACGCCGTCTCTGTCTTTATTGCGGCGCCGTCCTTCGAGGTCCTTGCCGCGCGGCTGCGGGGCCGCGGGGACACGGCGGAAGCCGCCGTTGCGGGGCGGCTGGAGGCCGCCAAGCGGGAATACCGGATCGCCCCGCAATACCGCTATCTGATTGTCAACGACCGTCTGGAGGACGCCGTAAACGACGTCTGCGCGATTCTCCGCGCCGAAGAACTCCGGACGAACAACCAAACGGAATTATTAAAGGAGGCAAATAACCATGCTTTATCCCCCGATGAGTGAACTGCTGACCCATATTGACAGCCGCTACCTGCTGGTGAACGTCGTTGCCCGGCGTGCCAGACAGATTTCCATTGAATCCAGAGAGTTCGGGGATCCCCTGCCGGACAAGCCCGTGACGGTGGCGATCCGTGAGGTCGCCGAGGGTAAGCTCTCCGCCGAGGTCAAGCAGGAGTATCTGCACTGATCCCCGGATCAGGGAGCGCGGCATGATTGCGAAAACAGCCGTTGATGGCTTGACCTATGCGCTCGACAAGGCCTGGAGCTACCGCGTCCCGGAAGGGATGGCGCTCCGGCCCGGCATGCGCGTGTCCGTTCCCTTCGGCAAGGGAAACCGGGTCCTGGAGGGCATGGTGCTCTCCCTGGAAGCGGGCGACGGGCAGGGGCTCAAGCAGGTGCTGGAGGCGCTGGACCGGGAGCCTGTCATGACGGAGCAGATGCTCCGTCTGGCCGCCTTTGTACGCGAACGCTATTTCTGCACCTTCTACGACGCGATTCACGCGATGCTTCCCGGCGGCCTTTGGCTGCAGAGCAGCGCCGTTCTGGAGACGGACAAGCTCCCGGAGGACTGGGCCGACCGGCTCGAGTCCGACGCGGCGGCAGCCGTCCTGATCCGTCTGGTGCTGGACGCCGGCGGCTGCCTTTCGGAGGACAGGCTGCTGCGCCAGTCCGGCGACCGTGCGGGATCGCAGGAGGCGCTGGGCCGCCTGATCCAGCGCCGCTGGCTGCGCCGCCGGACCGAGCTGGTCCGGAAGAACGCCGACCGGACCGAGCGGATCGTCCACTGTGCCGCCTCCGCCGGCCGGATTGCGGAATTTTGCGGGAAAAAGCGCCGCTCCGCGCCGATTCAGGCGGCCGTGATGGAGCTGCTTGGCACAGTCGGCACCATCTCCTGGAAGGAGCTCCGCTATTTTACCGGCGCGTCCCTGCAGACGCTGCACAGTCTGGAAAAAGCGGGACTGGTCACCCTCAGCCTGCAGGAGCTGCTCCGCACCCCGGAGATCCGCCCCGCGGCGGGAGATTTGCGCTTCGACCTGAACGAGGAGCAATCCGCCGTCTATGACAGCCTGCGTGATCAGATGCGGTCCGACCGACCCGGTGCTGCCCTGCTGTACGGCGTGACCGGGTCCGGGAAAACCGCGGTCTATATCCATCTGATTCGCGACTGTCTCGCGGCCGGGAAGAGCGCAATGCTTCTTGTCCCGGAGATCGCGCTGACGCCCCAGCTGATGAGTCTCTTCGCGGCCTGCTTCGGCGAACAGATCGCCGTTCTGCACAGCGCTCTGCCGGTGGGCGAGCGCTTTGACGCCTATAAGCGTGTCGCACGGGGGGAGGCGCGGGTTGTGCTGGGCACCCGCTCCGCCGTCTTCGCGCCGCTGCAGAACCCCGGCATCCTGATCCTGGATGAGGAGCAGGAGCACACCTACAAATCGGAAAACACGCCGCGCTACCATGCCCGCGAGATCGCGCTCTACCGGGGCAGCCGGGAAGGCGCGCTGGTCCTGCTGGGCTCTGCCACGCCCAGTGTGGAGACCATGTATCTGGCGCAGACGGGGCAGTATCGGCTCTGTCGCCTGGATCGCCGCTTCAACGGCAAAGCCCTGCCGTCCGTGTCTCTGGTGGATATGAAGCAGGAGATTCTCAGAGGCAACAGCAGCGCGCTGAGTGAGCCGCTGGTCCGGGAGATTCGCGGGCGAATGGCAAAAAAAGAGAAGACCATCCTGCTGCTCAATCGCAGAGGCGGCAGCCGTCTGGTGGTCTGCGTGGACTGCGGCTATGTCCCGTCTTGTCCGCGCTGCAGCGTGCATCTGACCTATCACATGGCCAACGACCGCCTGATGTGCCATTACTGCGGCCATTCCGAGCCGATGCCGCAGACCTGCCCGGTCTGCGGGGGCCACCTCAAGCGGGTCGGGTACGGCACGCAGCAGCTGGAGTACGATCTGCGCCGGGCGATTCCGGAGGCCGAGGTGCTCCGCATGGACGCGGATACCGTGACACCGACAAATCCCCACGAGAAGATCCTCCGCCGCTTTGAGACCGAGGATATTCCGATCCTGATCGGGACCCAGATGGTGGCCAAGGGACTGAATTTCGACGATGTGACGCTGGTGGGCGTCGTGGACGCGGATCTGTCCCTCTATGTGGACAACTTCCGCGCGTCGGAGACGACGTTTTCCCTGATCACCCAGGTGGTCGGCCGTTCGGGCCGCGGCGCGAAGCGGGGCGCAGCGATGATCCAGACCTTCACCCCGCGCAATGAGGTCCTGCTTCTGGCCTCCCGCCAGGATTACGACGGCTTTTATCGGATGGAGCTTCCGCTTCGGAAGCTGCAAAACTGCCCGCCCTTCGCCGATCTGATCCGGATCGGCTTCACCGGCTTCCCGGAGGAGCATGTCGAGCGCTGCGCCAAAGCCTTTGCCGACCGGATCTGGCCCCGGCTGTGCAGCCCGGAGCTGCGCAGCGGCGTGTTTGACCTGCTCGGACCTGCGCCGGCCTCCATCCTGAAGGTCAATGAAAAATACCGCTTTCATCTGACGCTGATCTGCAAAAACAGCCGGACGGTCCGGCAGCTTCTCAGCGAGGAGGTCAGAGCCTTCTCCGCAGACAAACGGAATGCCGGGGTCAGCGTCTGGCTGGATGTCAACGGATACGAATAAAGGAGAAACTATGGCACTGAGAAACATTCTGACGTCGGAAAACGAAACCCTGAAAAAGGTCTGCCGCCCGGTCACCTCGTTTGACGACCGCCTGGCCACGCTTCTGGACGATATGAAGGAAACCCTTGCCGCCGCCAACGGCGTCGGTCTCGCCGCCCCCCAGGTCGGCATTCTCCGCCGCGCGGTTATCGTGGATCTCGGAGACCGGATGATCGAGCTGGTCAACCCGAAGATCCTCGAGACCTCCGGCGAACAGGACGGCATGGAAGGCTGCCTCAGCGTCCCGGATCACTACGGTCTGGTCAAACGCCCGAACTATGTGAAGCTCGAGGCGCAGGACCGTCACGGCGACTGGTTTGAGTACGAGGGCGAAGAACTGATCGCCCGCTGCTTCTGCCACGAGCTGGAGCATCTCGACGGCCACCTGTTCACCGAAAAGGCCTATCACATGCTGACCGACGAGGAAATGGACCAGCTGATGCAGAACCAGGAGAAGGACGCGGAATGAGAATCGTCTTCATGGGTACGCCCGCCTTCGCGGCGGCTTGCCTCGCCGTTGTGCTGGAAACGGAACACACCGTTGTCGGCGTCTATACCAAGGTCGATACCCCGAAAAACCGCGGCATGAAGCTGCAGGCGTCCGAGGTCAAGACCCTCGCGCTGGAGCGGGGCCTGCCGGTCTTCCAGCCCGCCAGCTTCCGCGACGACGCCGTGGTGGATGACCTCCGCGCCCTGGCGCCGGATCTGATCGTCGCGGTGGCCTACGGCAAGATCCTGCCGCAGCGGGTCCTGGATATCCCGCCCCTCGGCGCGATCAACATCCACGGCAGCATTCTCCCCGCGCTGCGCGGCGCCGCGCCGGTGCAGTGGGCGGTTCTGAAGGGCCTTTCCGAGACCGGCGTGACCGCGATGTATCTCAACGCCGGGATGGACGAGGGTGATATCATCGACATCCGCCGCACCCCGATCGGCGCGGAGGAGACGGCGGGCGAGCTGATGGAGCGCCTTGCAGGGATCGGCGCAGAGCTTTTGAAGGATACCCTGTCTGCGATTGCCGCGGGCAAGGCCGTCCGGACGCCGCAGGATCCGGCCCGCGCGACCTATGCTCCGATGCTGGACAAGTCCCTCTGCCCGATCGACTGGACACGTCCGGCCGGACAGATTCTGGCGCAGATCCGCGGGCTCAATCCCTGGCCGATTGCCACAGCGGAACTGGGCGGGACGATGTTTAAGATTTATGAGGCCAGGCCGATGCCGGAGGCCCGCGGCGAAGCGGGAGCCGTGCTCGCCCTGACGAAAAAGGGCCTTGCGGTGGGCTGCGGGGATGGCGCGGTGCTGATCACCCGCCTGCAGGCGCAGGGCGGCAAGGTCATGCCGGCTGCGGACTATTTCCGCGGTCATCCGATCACCGTCAAGCCGTGAGCGCGCGCGATACCGCTCTGGCGACGCTGATCGCCTGCCGCCGGGCACAGGCCTGGTCCGATGAGGCGCTGAAGCAGAATTTGGCTCGGGACCGCCTGGACCGGCGCGACGCCGCGCTTGCGACCCGGCTTGTTTACGGGGTGCAGCAGAACCGGATGCTGCTGGACCACTGGCTCTCCCGCTTTGTCCGCGGCAGGCTCTCTGCGCTGCAGCCGGTTGTTCTGGATATTCTCCGCCTCGCGGTCTATCAGTTGTCCTTTCTGGACAAGATCCCGTCGTCGGCGGCGGTCTCGGAGGCGGTCAATCAGACCCGGAAATATGCCAACGCCCGGGCTGCCGGCCTGGTCAACGGCGTGCTGCGCGCGATGCTCCGTGATTCGGACGCATTCCGGCTCCCGGCCGATCTTCCCACCAGATACAGCCACCCTGCGCCGCTTGTGGAGCTGCTGCGGGAGAACGTGGGCGAGCAGAAGCTGGAGCCCCTGCTGGCCTGCCACAACGCCGCGCCGCCCACCTATGTCCAGGTAAATACCTGCCGCGCCGGTGCGGATGAGGTCTGCGTCGATCTGGAAGCCGAGGGCTATGGGGTGACCGCTCATCCCTGGCTTCCGGGGTGCTTCGAGCTCTCCGGCGGTTCGCCGGAAAAAAGCGCAGCCTTCCGGTCCGGAAAGATCTATGTGCAGGACCCGGCAGCAAAGTTAGCGGTCCTTGCCGCCGCCCCGCAGCCCGGCATGGATGTGCTGGACTGCTGCGCCGCCCCGGGCGGAAAGAGTATTTCCGCGGCCGTGTGCATGGAAAACCGCGGGGCGATCCGTGCCTGCGACCTGCACGCCCATAAGCTTCCGCTGATTGAAAAAAGCGCCCAGCGGCTGGGCCTTGCCTGTATTTCCGTTTCCCGGGCGGATGCCTCTGCTCCGAACCCGGAATGGAAGGATCGGTTTGACCTGGTCCTCGCGGACGTGCCCTGTTCCGGCCTCGGCGTCATCCGGAAGAAGCCGGATATCCGCGAGAAGGACCTCACCGCCCTTGCCGCGCTGCCGGAGGTTCAGAGTCGGATCCTGGATGCCCAGTGCGGCCATGTCCGACCGGGCGGCGTCCTGCTCTACAGCACCTGCACGGTCTTGAAACGGGAAAACGAGGCTGTTGTGGAGAAATTCCTGAACACGCATCCGGATTACTGCGCAGAGGCCTTTTCGCTTCCCGGCGAAATCTCCGCGCCGGACGGATTCTGCACCTTGCTGCCCTGCGACCAAGGGACGGACGGATTTTTCATTGCCAAACTCAGGAGGAAGTCTTGAAACCGGAGATCAAAAACCTGACGCTTCCGGAGCTGGAAGCCGCGCTCAAGGAGCTGGGGGAACCGAAGTTCCGCGCAAAACAAGTCTATACCTGGCTCCATCGCGGCGTGGGGGACTTTTCCGAGATGACGAACCTGTCCCTTTCGCTGCGGGAAAAGCTGTCGGAGCGCTGGCTGCTGACCTGCCCCGTTCCGGTTCGGAAGCTGATTTCGGAATCGGATGGAACAATCAAATATCTTTGGCGTCTATGGGACGGGAACTGCGTGGAGACCGTCCTGATGCGCTATCACCACGGCAACACCGTCTGCATCTCCTCTGAGGTGGGCTGCCCGATGGGCTGCGCCTTCTGCGCGTCCACGATCGGCGGCCTGGTCCGCCGCCTGTCGGCCGGCGAGATGCTCGACGAAGTCGTGTTTACCCAGAAGGACTCCGGCCTGGAGATCTCCAACATCGTGCTGATGGGGATCGGCGAACCCCTGGACAACTATGACAGCGTTCTGCGCTTTCTGGAGCTGGTCAACAGTCCGGAGGGCGTCAACATCGGTATGCGGCACATCAGCCTGTCCACCTGCGGGGTCGTGCCCCGGGTCCTGGAGCTTGCCCAGCGCGGCCTGCAGCTGACCCTCTCGGTCAGCCTCCACGCCCCGGACGACGAGACCCGCAGCCGGATCATGCCGGTCAACCGCCGCTGGAACGTGGAGACGCTTCTGGATGCCTGCTGCGCCTATTTTCAGGCCACCGGCAGACGGATCTCCTTTGAATATGCGATGATCCGGAACGTCAACGACACCGAGGATGCGGCGCGGCTTCTGATCCGCCGCCTGCACGGTCTGCCGGCCCACGTGAATTTGATTCCCCTCAACCATGTGGAGGAAAGCCCGCTGGAGCCCAGCGACCGGCAGACGGTCCGCCGCTTTCAGCAGCAGCTGGAGCAGGCCGGCATTCCCTGCACGGTCCGCCGGACGCTCGGCAGCGACATCGACGCATCCTGCGGCCAGCTTCGCCGGAAGTACCGGGTGGAGCACAACGCATAGACAACCCACAGACAAGCATCTTTGAAAGAAGGAGGTACACCGGATGGAAGCATGGGGTTTGACGGATCCCGGCCTGGTCAGGACCCAGAATCAGGATTACTTTCTCCTGCAGCAGCTTGGGAAACACGATCTTGCCGCCGTCGTCTGTGACGGAATGGGCGGAGCCAAATGCGGCAACGTCGCCAGCAGAATGGCGGCAGAGGTCTTTATTCACGAGATCCAGCGCGGCTATCGCGCCGGCATGACGGACGAGCAGACGGAATACCTTCTGACAACGGCGGTCTCCATTGCCAACACGGCGGTCTATGAGAATGCCGGTCTCAACGAGGACATGCGCGGCATGGGCACGACCCTGGTCTCGATCCTGATTCTCGGAAAGACGGCCTATTTCGCCAATGTCGGCGACAGCCGTGCCTATCTGCTCAACCAGAGCGGCATCACAAAGGTCACCGTCGACCATTCCCTGGTGGAGTTGATGGTCCGCAGGGGAGAGCTCTCCTCGGAGCAGGCGAAGACCTATCCGGGGAAGAATCTGATCACTCGCGCCATCGGCACCGAGGAATCGGTTGCCTGCGACACCTTTTGCTGCCCGATCCATCCGGGAGATTTCTTTCTGCTCTGCTCGGACGGACTGACAAACAACCTGGCGGATCAGGAGCTGCTCTTCGAAGTGATCCACGGCGTTCACCGCGAAGACTGCTGCAATCGGCTGATCGGCATTGCCAAGGACCGCGGCGCACCGGATAACGTTACGGCCGTATTGATTGCCTGCTGATTGGCGGAAGGAGAGTACCAATGGATAAATATATCGGGAAAATTCTGGAAGATCGCTATGAGATCCAGGAGGTGATCGGCGTCGGCGGAATGGCCGTGGTCTACAAAGCGATGGACCATCGGCTCAACCGTCTGGTCGCCATCAAGATTCTGAAGGACGATTATTCCAACGACGCGGAATTCCGCCGCCGTTTTCACGGGGAGTCCCAGGCAGTTGCGATGATGTCCCATCCCAACATCGTCAGCGTCTACGATGTGTCCAAGGGCGGAGACGTTGACTACATCGTGATGGAGCTGATCGACGGGATCACGCTCAAGCAGTATATGGAGCAGAAGGGCCCGCTTTCCTGGCGGGAGACCCTGCACTTTGCCATGCAGATCGCCAAGGCCCTGGAGCACGCCCACAGCCGCAACATCATCCACCGGGACATCAAGCCCCATAACGTGATGATCCTGAAGGACGGAAGCGTCAAGGTGGCTGATTTCGGCATCGCGCGCGTGGCTTCCGCCAGCAACACGCTGACGAAGGAAGCGCTGGGTTCGGTCCACTATATCTCTCCGGAGCAGGCCAAGGGTGCCAGAGTCGACAACCGCACCGACATCTATTCCCTGGGCGTGGTCATGTATGAAATGCTCACCGGCCGTCCGCCGTACAACGGAGAGACGCCCGTCAGCGTGGCGATCCAGCACATCAACGGCACGCCGCTGGCGCCGTCTCTGCTCAACAGCGAGATCCCGACGGGCCTTGAGCAGATCACGATGCACGCCATGTGCTCTGACTTGAATATCCGCTACGCTTCCGTCACCGACATGCTGCAGGATATGGAGGAATTCCGCAAGGATCCCACGATCCGGTTCACCTTCCTGCCGGCCCGCGTCTCTGCCGCCACCGGGACCAGAGCGCAGCAGCCGCTGCGTCCGAAAACGGTTCCTGCCCGTCAGGAGGCAAAAGAGGTGGAATACGTCACCACGC
>CAMOLY010000011.1 GCA_946619065.1 uncultured Clostridia bacterium
GCCGACTGGTCCGGCAGCTACGTCATCACTTACGGCACGGACAGCAGCCTGTACGCTTTGACTGGCGTTTCCGGCAGCGCTGCCGGTACGGACATTGAGAACACGGCCAATGCCACGGCGTTTGCAAACACCGGCATGACTCTGAACGGAACGAAGCTGACAAATGTTGGCAACGCATACCTCTTTACGCTGGCTCCCAGCGGTAACTACTACTCCGTAAAGAGCGTCTCTGCCAACTCCTACCTGGGCCAGACAACTTCTTACTTCCTTGGTGCTTACAACACGCTCAATACCACCTATTGCTTGTGGACTCCCGGTTACTACACCGACAATGCAAGCAGCCTTTATAATGCCAACGGGAACACCTCGTATCCGCTGCTCAGCTTCTACCCCGGTGACTCGCAGCAGTATTTCTGGGCCGGCAGCACGGCCAACCAGGCAGAAAATGCTCAGAAGGTCCGCTTCTGGAAAGAGACTCCGCTGGGCACCACCTACTACACCACCCAGATCGGCAGCAGCGGCGGCAATGCGGTCACGCAGCCGAACCTGTCCTCCGACAAGGCCGACAGCAGCGCGCACCTGATCAACCTCTCCGCCAATGCCAACCCGAACCCGGTCACGGCAACGACGACCAACACCCTGTTGTCCGAAGGCTTTGAGAGCGGTACATTTACCTCCAGGACGAGTAGCACACAAACCCTCAGCACCACCGGGTGGACTGCATACACCGCCGGAGGAAACAACTGGACACGCGAGAACGATACTTACTATGGCAGCAATCACACCTCATCCGGTAGATATTATGCGAGGTATATGTATCATTCCTCTAATGCAGCAGACGCCTACCTGATCTCGAAACCCTTTACGGTCAGCGGCAATGCAATAAACCTTGAGGTAAGCCTGTGGGAGCGTGTTTATAACAGCAGTTATGAAGAGAAGTTTGAGGTCTTCTTCGTTAAGGCAGATGGATTGACGACCACCGGCGGCGTAGTCAACGCGACGCACTATTCGGCTCTCCTTTCTGGTAGCTACACGAATACTACCTATGCAAACAGAATCGGGTATGTATCCAATGTTCCTGCTGCGCTTGCAGGTGAGAGCGTGCGCCTTGTTGTCCACTGCACCTCCGCTGCGAATCAGTATTATCTCTCAGTTGACGACATAACTGTAACCGAAATCACCGATGACACGGCAGGGACTGTGACTTATCAGTTGGCTACCAACCCGCAAGCCGGCAAGGACTATATCATCGCGATTGACAATCATGTTGTTGCGAACACGGTGAAGGAGAACAACCGCTATCTGGCTATGCATGAAGTAACGGTTAATGCTGATAATACCATCACACTTCCTGCAAATATCGAAAGCTCTGTGCTTTGGCGTGTCGGAGGAAGCTCCAGCGGCTGGACCTTCTACAATCAGTCAGCAGGAAAGTACATGGGCCTGAATGCCGATGATTCTCACTGGTTGTCCATGACCTCTTCGGCTTGGAATTGGCTGTATGATGGCACGGACTTGGATAATCAGTGCACGACCAGCGACAATGCAAACAGTGCAGGGACGGCCTATTACCGTTATCTCAGCTATTCCGCAACGTATGAGGACTTCACAACAAGTACAGCTACTGGCCAAAATGTTAAGTTCTACGAGCCGGTTTCCGCCGCCACCACCTACACCGTCACCGTTGCCAGCGGCATTACCAACGGCACCGTCTCGGCGGATAAGGAGACCGCAGCGGAGGGCGATCTCATCACCCTGAGCGTCGCCCCTGCCGACAACTACGAGATCGGTACCGTCACCTACACCCCGGACGGCGGCTCTGCTGTCACCATCACCCCGGTGAACGGCGTGTACTCCTTCACGATGCCCGCCTCCAACGTGACCGTCAGCGCGACCTTCACCGCCTCCGCCACCCCCGAACCGGGTATCACGACCATCGAACGCTGGGTCCCGGTCGATAACATCGTCACAGGCGAGGACTACCTGATCGGCTTTGTCTACGACGGCAATACCTACCTGGGCCTGAACACCACGGATTATTACAGCTACCGTATGCCCTATACGACGACCAGCGGAAGCACTGCCACCTCGTCCACGTATTCCTTCATGGGCTATACCGGCACGCCGGTGTTTGACGGCGAGAACATTGTCGGGATCACCGGCAATGCGACAGACCTGGCGAAAGCCACCTGGAAGTTCACCTCCGTAACGGGCGGCTACAACATCGTCAGCGGCGCCAGCACTTCCAACTATCTGCATGCGAATGCAAGAACCTCGAGCAGTCCCTATTGGGATCAGTACGTGAGCACGGACGTGGAAGTCTGGACCTGGGATGGGACGCACCTGTATAACTCCACCAACAGCGTCTATGCCGGCATGTACACCAGCAGCGATCTCTCCGACGTTTATATGTGCTGCGATACCGATGAGACAAGTACTGCTATCTCCGTCCAGCTCTACAAGAAGGAGATCGTGAACGTCTACAACGTGACCGTGAACCCCACTGAAAACGGCACCGTGCGCGCGAATAAATCCACGGCCACTGCGGACGAAACCGTGACGCTGTTCCTGTCCCCGAGCGACGGCTATGAGGTCGACACCGTGACGGTCACTGCCTCCGACGGCACGCAGATCGAGGTGCCGGGTGCGAACGGCAGATTCCACTTCACGATGCCCGCGGCCAACGTCACCGTTACCGCGACCTTCAAGAAGGTTGTCGCCGATAACCTCTGGGTCGTCTCCTTCGTGGACGAGGACGGCAGGGATATTCCCGGCATGAACGACATCTACGTTCCGAAGGACACGCCTGAAAACCTCCCCGAGTCTGCGCTCCCCGATCCCGCCAAGGAGGACTACTACTTCCTCGGCTGGTATCAGGGCAACGTCAAGTGCACCTTCCCGATGACGGTGAACTCCGATATCGTCCTGACCCCGAAGTACAGCCCGATGTACGCCTATGACTACACCATCACCCTCCGCGCGGTCTACGGCCCGTTCAACCCGGACGCCACCACCCACATCTACTGGTACGCGAACAACGGCACTGACTACCACAACGGCGCCGGCGAACGCTACGCCAGCCAGATCACGGTCACAGAGGACGGCATGACCACGACCACGACCAAGCTCCCCATCAACGCGCAGGTCGATATCCCGCTGCCCACCGGCAACGCCGCAAGCCAGACGGTCTTCGTCGGTGACAACGGCGGCGCCCTGACCTGGGAGGATCACATCTTCCTCGGCTGGGCAAGAGTGGACAACGGCGGTTCCGCCGACTATGCCGAGGCTCAGGTCCTGACCGCTGAAAACCTCTACTTGAAGTGGACCGGATCCGGATACCAGGTCAGAAACGACGACGGCACCTACAGCCCGTTCACCAGCCAGAAGGTCTACGCCGACGAGACCACGCCTTACCATGACATGTATGCGGTATGGACCGGATTCTACTACGTCTTCCACTCCTCCACCGGCAAGCTCGAGGCCTTCGAGGTTCCCACCCGTGATACCGCCGACCTGACAAGCCTGATCGACGGATCCAAATACCTCTACGGCGGCTACTACAGCGAGTATGGCGGCGTCAAGCCCGTCAGCGCCGCGGAGATGCGGACCGTCAAGGACAACATTCTGAACGGCGAGAACTTCTGGGATTACACCACCAACGCCGTTAAAGTGAACGGAACCACGTCCGCGACAGTATCCGGCGCCGTGACCTATGACGCCAGCGCAATCAGACTGACCTACACCGATCCGGAAACCAATGTAGCCGGCCAGTCCGCGCGCTTCTGGAGCAGCGGAAATGCCTGCAGGGAGAACGGAACGGCGGTCACCCCTGTGGTTGGCACGGTCTATTACCTCAAGGAAGTCCCGCAGGCCTATCTGCCCGCGCGTATGCTTACCATCCGCCATACAGGCGACAACACCGGTGAGGACTCCGGCTCGGAACCGATTGAGGCCCTGTACTTGCTGACGTCGGTGGACGATACCAACTATAAGGATTTCGGGTGCCTGTACGGTACGTCCAAGAATCCGACTCAGTTCGAGAGCTATTACTCTTTCTCCAAGGCCTTCATCACGCTCTATAAAACCTACGAAAACGGAACGGAGGTCATCAGGAAAAAGGAATACTACGCATGCGATCTGAGCAGCATCCCGGCGAATGATGCTCGTACAAACGGTTATGTCGTCTCCTATCAGATCGACGTGCAGAATGCTTTCGTCACGCCCGCTTGGATCACGCTCGACGGCGTCACGGTTTCTCAGAACCCGTATCAAGTCAATATTGACACGTCGAACAACACGGTGAGCTGGAATCCGGCCCCCTAACAATAGCAATAACCTGCCCGGCACGCATCCCCGTCCAAACCTCCCCTGTCACTTGTCACAGGGGAGGGGGACCGCCGCGCTGCCGCGCGGTGGTGGAGGGGTAAGCCTCCGATTCCCACCCTGTATGGCGGCCGGACCCCTGGCAGCCTGGACCGATTTCCAGACTGTCCCGGCCCGTGAGCCGGAATCCGAAACAAATTACCGTCCCGGCCAGGGACTCCCCCACCCGGGGGAGTCCCGCCCGGGCCCCCGCCCCTGCGTCAATCCCGTCCCTCCGTCCTGTCCCTCCGTCCGGGAGCATATCATGCGCCCACAGAGCGGGACCGGGAACGATCAAAAGCAACGCAGTTCCTCTCTCACCGTGGGCGCACAGTGTGCGCCCCGACGGAGCGGGACGCTTTCCCTTCGTCCGCCCCGTAGTGGTCGCCGCCCCGTAGCGCCCGCCGCCCCGTAGTGCCCGTCGCCCCGTACTGCCCGCTGCCCCGTAGTGGCCGCTGACCACAGCGGCCATAACCCCCACGCATTCCGGTCTTGCCCGGATTCTGTTATTACGCACCATTCAAAAGTTAAAAAAAATAAAAATAATTCTTTACAAGAACTACACACTGTGCTATACTAAGTAAGAGTTTGGATAGTGGATATTCTTCCGCTGTTCTCTCTGATCTCTGGAGCAATCACCATGAAAATTACACGGATTTTTCTTGTGTTTTTGATACTAGCGTCGCTGTATTTGGCCGGCTGCACGGACCGGAAGGCAAAGTCATCTGATCCCTCCGCGGATCTGCCAAAGCCGACCCTGTCCCCCGGGACGCCGGAAACCTCTCAACCCGGCACGGAGGCTTCCCCGACGCCGGAGACAGATCCCCGGACGCCCGAGACATCCCGGGCTGACACATCCGCATCGTCTGATCCGCCGGAATCCACAGCGGACCGCGAGACGGCTGCGGCAACGGCCCCTGACGCTTCCGACGCCGATCCCGTCGAGGTCGTGTCCACGGAGGACGCGACCGGCGGCATCCCGGTGGAAGAGAATCCCACAATTTACGCATCCGGTGACGTCGAATTGATCGGCGGCGACTGATACACATGAAGGAGGAGTACACATGGCACTCTCGAATGGCGAAAGAGTATACGGCTTTACGACTGATGAGATTTCTTTGCTGGAACAGGATGGAGATTATCAAACACTCCTTGACTTGCTCCATGATCACGGCATTTCAGCAACGATTGGTTCAGGTAATGATGCTCAATCATATGTATTCCTTCCGAGATCCTTGCTGGACCCTGTCATGTGGAACAGTATGTTTGAGAACGATGATGATCCGCCCAATGTCACTTTGGACTTTGCCGTTTATTATTCCGCATTTGGTTTCCGGTTGTATTAAAGCGGATAATTCTAATAATCTGTATTCCCAAAAGAAGGTATCCGTACGAATACCTTCTTTTTTGATGCCTGCAGGTCATACCCCACAAAGAGGAGCATCGAATGACTGAGATTCTGGTAACCCTTTCCGATCTGACGATCCCGCTGTCTCTGCGCTATCCGGAGACGGCGCGGTTTTTCCCGGCCTTTGACCCGGCAGCGCCACAGGCCGCCATCGCGCCGGCTTATATGTCCGACCCGGAATGGCGGGATTTTCTGGCCCTCGGCATGGCGGATGACGCCCATTCGGAGAGCAACGCCCTGACCGGCAAGTGCTCCGACGTGCTGATCCCCTTCGACCGCGCTATTTTCCACGCAGTCGCCCTGCGCTGGGGCGGCTTCGCCTGGCTGATCGCCGCCACCAGCGGCGTCGGCAAGTCCACCCAGTATCGCACGCTGGACATGCTCCGCCCCGGCGAGTTTTCGATGATCTGCGGCGACCGCCCGGTCCTGGACTTCCGCGGCGAGCAGGTCGTCGTCTGGCCCTCCCCCTGGAACGGCAAGGAGTGCTGGCAGGGCGCCCCGGCCTCGCCCCTGGCAGGGATCATATTCCTGCAGCGCGGCGAAAAAAACAGCCTCGCCGCCCTCTCTGAGCGCGAGGCCATCCTGCGGGCCTATCCGGCGTGGGTTTACAATGCGGTGGACGCCGCCGCGGTGGAAAAGGTCGCCGCCTTCGAAACGAAGCTCCTGACCTCCGTCCCCCTCTGGCTCCTGACCGCCGCCACCGTCCCTGCCTCGGCGCAGCCTGACGTCTCCGCCTCCACCCAACTGCTGTTGGACTCCGTCTTCACCGAGGCCATCCTGCCCCGCTGACCCCGTCCAAAGCCTTCCCCTTGGGGGCCAAACTGTCTGGGAGACAGTTTGGAGTTTTATCGCCATTTGCGCTGCTCTGCTGCGGAAATGGCATCCTCTATTCGGTCAGGTGCCCCGAAGGGGCAGATGAGGTGGACCCTCAGGACCGCGAGCGGCCCTTTGATGATACGTGCAAACCCGCCGACGCCGCCCTCCCGGACGTCTCCGCCTCCACCCAACTGCTGTTGGACTCCGTCTTCACCGAGGCCATTCTTCCGCGCCGCTGACCCCGTCCAAAGCCTTCCCCTTGGGGGCCAAACTGTCTGGGAGACAGTTTGGAGTTTTATCGCCATTTGCGCTGCTCTGCTGCGGAAATGGCATCCTCTATTCGGTCAGGTGCCCCGAAGGGGCAGATGAGGTGGACCCTCAGGACCGCGAGCGGCCCTTTGATGATACGTGCAAACCCGCCGACGCCGCCCTCCCGGACGTCTCCGCCTCCACCCAACTGCTGTTGGACTCCGTCTTCACCGAGGCCATTCTTCCGCGCCGCTGACCCCCGCGCGACCCGATTTTCATTGATCCTCCCGAAGGTGGTATTGCCATGAAATACATTGAAACCCCCGGCATCGTCCGGACCAAAATCTGCGGCCAGACCGTCCTCCTCCCGTCCCGTGCGGCCGCGCATCGCTGTAAGACTGCCCGGATCCTCCCGATGCTCTGGGCCGGGACCTACAACTCGATCTGCAATGGCTCCCCGATGGAAAAGATCCTGAAGGTCCACCGGATCTTCATGAAGCAGAAGACCGACGAGCAGATTCTGGCGGAGGTGGAGGCCTTCTGCGAGCGCCTGTGCGCGGAAGGCTTTCTGACCCGCGTGGAGGATGATCCCGCTGACCCGCAGATCTCCGCGCCTGCCTCGGAAGCCCCTGCTTGCGAAGCAGCGGAAGTACCCGCGTCCTCCGCCGCCCCCATGCAGGAGCCAACGCCATGACCCCGGTTGAAACCGCCTTTCTGGCGCTGATGAAGGCTGCGATCCACGCCGAATCGCCGGCCGACCCCGAGCTCTCGGCGGCGGATTGGACCGCGCTCTTCCGTTTGGCGGACCTGCACAAGCTCCTGCCGCTGATTGCCGATGCCGCCTCCGGCCTGCCCTCTCTGCGCCGCGCGGCCGCCGCCCCGGACGCGCCACTGGATTGGAAGGCCGTCCGCTCGGCGGTGTTCTCCCAGGTGTTCCGCCAGGCGATGCAGGAGAACGAGTTTCTGGATCTGCTCCTCTCTCTGCGGGCGGAGGGCCTGGAGCCGCTGGTCCTCAAGGGCCCAATCTGCCGCGCCCTCTATCCAAAGCCCCTGCTCCGCCCCTCGGTGGACGACGATCTGCTGATCCCCGCTGATTGCGCTGCCGACTATCACCGCGCCCTGCTCGCCCGGAATCTGCCCTGCGACATCCCCGACGCAGACCCGGAGCATGCTGACGAGCTCTCCTACCACCGCCCGGACTCTCCGCTCTATATCGAGCTGCACAAGACGCTTTTCGATTCGGAGTCTCCGGTCTTCGGCCCTTTCAACCGTTTTTTCTCCGAGACTGTGTCACACCCGGTTTCCGCGCAGATCCAGGACGTCACGCTCTACACCGCGCCGCCGACCGACCATCTGCTGTTTTTGCTCCTCCACGCCTACAAGCACCTGCTCCACGGCGGCTTCGGCGTGCGGATCGTCTCCGACCTCTGCCTCTTCAGCCGCGCCCATGCCGCCGAGATCGATTTCCCCCGCATTCTGGAGATCTGCCGCTCGCTGCGCTGTGACCGCTTCGCCGCCGCCGTCTGGCGGATCGGAGATCGGTACCTGGGCATCCCCGCGCCGGAGGCTGTTCAAATCGAGGTCGACGAAGCTCCGCTGCTGGCGGATGTGCTCGACGCGGGCAACCTGGGCGAGGATATCAACCGCCACCACAGCAGCAACATTGTCTTGAAAACCGTCGCCGCCGATCACATTGGCAGCCGGAAAGGCGGCCTGCGCAGCGCGGTTTTTCTGCCGGCAAGCCGTCTGGAGCGGCGGTATCCGTTTTTGAAAAAGCACCGCTGGCTTCTGCCCTGGGCCTGGACGCGCCGCGTCTGCACCTATGGCGTTAACCTGCTTCGCAGCCGGGAGGGCAGCCCGACTGCCTCGCTCCGCGTCGCCCGGGAACGCACGGACCTGCTCCGCGCGTACGGGATCATTGATTGAGTATGAAAGAGAACAAGAATCAGAAAAAGACGCCGCCCGACCGGTCTTTTGATTCGGTCCGCGAGCTGCGCCGCCGGGTCAAGGACGGCACCTTCCGGGAGATTCTGGACGACTGGAAATGGATCTTTTCCTACAGCCGGCGCTACAAATGGGCCATTGTCTTCTATACGGTCCTCGGCATTGTCAGCACAACGCTGGGGCTCGTGTCCAGCCTGATGGCAAAATTCACCCTGGATATCATCATCGGCCACCACACCTCCCGCGTCTGGCTGCTGTTCTCCATCATGGTGGGCAGCACCCTCTTCAGCCTGCTCTTTGAGAACATCCTCGGCCGGATCTCCCTGAAAATCGGCATCCGCATCGGCAACGATATTCGTGCTGACGTCTTTTCCAAGATCGTCGACATCGACTGGGCAAAGCTGAACACGTACCAGAGCGGCGATCTTGTGAACCGCTTTAACAACGATACCGGCACGATCGGCTCCAACGCGGTGAGCTGGCTCCCGACCATCCTGATCACGCTCTACCGCTTTGTGGCCACCTTCCTGGTCCTGGCGCACTATGATCTGTTCATTGCGATCTTCTCCCTGGCCTCGGCGCCGGTTTTGCTGCTGGCGTCCCGTTATGTGATCCGGAAGCAGCGGTACTACGGCCAGAAAATGCGGGAACAGAGCTCCAGCATGATGAGCTTCGAGGTGGAGACCTTCTACAATCTGGATACGATCAAGTCCTTTGGGATCACCGGGCAGTATGAAAAGAAGCTGGACGGTCAGCTGGAGGATTTGAAGCGGGTCTCCCTGGACTATAACAAGTTCACAATCAAGACCAATGTGTTCATGACCGCCGCCGGGACGGTTGTCTCAATGACGATCTTCGGCTATTGCCTCTATCGGCTCTGGTACGGCACCGACTTTACCTTCGGCACGATGACCCTGTTTCTGCAGCAATCCCGCAGCCTCGGCGCGGCCTTCAACAAGGTCGTCGGCATCATTCCGAACTTCCTGAACAGCTCAATCTCCGCCCACCGGGTGCGCGAGCTGGTGGAGCTGCCGAAGGAAACCCATCTGCCGGAGAGCGAGGCATTTGCGAAGAAGACCGAGGACGGCCTGACCGTTCGGCTGCAGGATCTGTCCTTTGGCTATACGGACGACGCCCCCGTGATCGAGGGGGCGGCCCTGACAGCCGGGCCGGGGGAGATCGTCGCGCTGATCGGCGCCTCCGGCGAGGGCAAGACCACCCTGATCCGACTGCTGCTTGCCCTGATCCTTCCCGGATCGGGCAGCGCGGAGCTTCTTGCGTCGGACGGGACGGTTCTGACGCTGAACGCCGATTCCCGCCGCCTGATCTCCTATGTGCCCCAGGGCAATACCGTTCTCTCCGGGACGATCGAGGAGAATCTCCGCATGGGCAAGGAGGACGCGACGGAGGCGGAGATGCGCGAGGCGCTGGAAACGGCCTGCGCGCTGGACTTTGTGGACAAGCTGCCCAACGGCCTGCAGACGAAGCTGGGCCGCCGCGGCAAGGGCCTCTCTGAGGGCCAGGCCCAGCGCCTTTCCATTGCCCGGGCGGTCCTGCGCGACGCGCCGATCCTGCTCCTGGACGAGGCGACCTCCGCCCTGGACGTTGCCACCGAGCGCCGTGTGCTGAAGAACGTGATGGAGCGCTCGCCGCGGAAGACCTGCATCGTCACGACGCACCGCCCCAGCGTCCTGAACCTCTGCACCCGCGTCTATCAGGTCCGTGACCGCAAGGTCACGGAGCTGGACAGGGAAACCTCCGCGAAACTGGCAATGGATTTTTGATACCAGGCTCCCATTTAAAGCATTTTATTGGCGTTCAGTATAAAAAGAATGGCGCACCGCAAAATGATCCGTTTTGCGGTGCGTCATTTTTATCCTGGTTCCTGAAAAAGATCAGTAGGGCAGCAGCGGGGCGGAGCCGTCGTCCTGGGCTGCTTCGATTTTCCGGATGATCGCGTCATAGCTGTAGGTCTCATTGACGTGGACGGTCACAGTGTCGCCGATTTTCGCGCCGAGCACGACCTTTCCCAGCGGAGATTCCAGCGAGATCAGGCCGGCGGCCGGATTGGTCCGGACGGTGGATACCACCTGAATGACCATCTCCTCGTCGTCCTCCGGCAGATAGAGGGTCACGCGGTCGTAGAGCTTCACGCCGTCGGGGCTACCCTTGTTCTCGTCGATGACCTTTGCGGTCTTGATCATGTTTTCCAGATAGCGCATCCGGGAGTCGTTCCTGCGCTGGGCGTCCTTGGCGGCCTTGTACTCGTAGTTTTCGCTCAGATCGCCGAAGGCCCGGGTCCGTTTGACCTCTTCCATGATCTGGGGGCGGATCTTGAGACGCCGCTCCTCCAGCTCTTTTTCCATCAGTTCAATGTCGGTTTTTGTCAGTTTGTCATTCATAATCTTCAGCTCCTAAGCGCGCGTAGCGCTTCGTCATGGTGAATATTTCGTCGGCAAGCGCATTGCCGGGAAGCTCCGTAAGCCGCCAGCTCCAGTTTTTCGCGCTGAGCTCACCGGGGCTGTTCATCCGCGCCGCTCCGCCGAGCTCCAGCCAGTCCTGCATCTGGGCGATGAAAAGCCGGGAAACCGTGCTCATGCCGCCGCGGATCATGCCGCGGGCATAGCCCTCTTCCGGATTCAGACCCAGATAGCTGACCGCCTTTCCGACGGTTTCCTCGGACTCCTCGTCCAGCCACTGGCGCAGGGTCAGGTTGTCGTGGGTGCCGATGTAGCAGACCGAATTGCGGACCAGATTGTGGGGGAGGTAGTCTCCGTTTTCGCCGTAGAAGGCGAACTCCAGCACGTTCATGCCCGGGAAGCCGGAATCTGCCAGCAGCTGCCGCACCTCGGGCGTCATGTAGCCCAGATCCTCGGCAATGAAGTCGACCTCCGGCAGCGCCTCGGTCAGCGCGCGGATCAGCTTCATGCCCGGACCCGGGACCCACTTGCCGTTCCGCGCGGTTTCCTCGCCGAAGGGGACCGACCAGTAGTTCTCAAGTCCGCGGAAGTGATCGATGCGGATCACGTCGAAGAAGCGCGCGGCCGCGCGCACACGCTCGATCCACCAGGCGAAGCCGGTTTCTTCGTGCTTCGGCCAGTCGTAGAGCGGATTGCCCCAGAGCTGGCCGTCCTCGCTGAAGCCGTCGGGCGGGCAGCCGGCAACGCTGACCGGGGAGCGGGATTTGTCCAGCTGAAAGAGCTCCGGATGCATCCAGACGTCCACGGAGTCCATCATGACGTAGATCGGCAGATCGCCGATGATTTTGATGTGCTGCTTCTTAGCGCAGGCCGCCAGACGGTCCCACTGCCGGTAGAAGAGAAACTGCGTAAACGCGCAGCAGGAGATGTCCTCCCGCAGCGCTTCCCGGTATCGGGCCAGGGCTGCTTCGTCGCGGGAGGCGGCTTTTTCCGGCCACTGGTTCCAGGGCAGCATGCCGAACTTCCGCTTGAGCGCCATGAACAGGCCGTAGTCCTCCACCCAGGGATTCTCCGCGCGGAAGGCGGCGAATTCCGGCGCCAGCAGCTCGCGGCCCCGCTCCCAGGCGCGATCCAGCAGCGGCAGACGGTACTGGTAGAGGGCGGCGTAGTCCACACGGCCCGGATCCATTTCCGGGTAGTCCGCCAGATCGCGGGGCTGGAGCAGGCCCTCCTCCAGCAGGGTTTCAAGATCCACAAAATACGGATTCCCGGCGAATACAGAGCAGCTCTGATAGGGGCTGTCCCCGTAGCCGGTGGGTCCGATGGGCAGAATCTGCCAGCAGCGCTGGCCGGCGCGCTTCAGAAAATCAAGCATCGCGAAGGCTTCCTTGCCGAGGGTGCCGATGCCGTACTTTGTGGGCAGGGAAGAGATGTGCAGCAGGATGCCGCTTTCCCGTTTCATGGTCGATCCCTCCTGAATCCGGTTCTCTCTAAATATTCAGTATACCAAACCTGACTGAAATTCGCAACTGTTATTTTCCGCCTGTCCGGCGCATAGAATTGCCCGAGGAGAAAGAAGGAGGGCATCGTATGAAACGGCTGAAAAAACGTGCGCTGGGGGTTGCGGCTGTCCTGCTGGCCGCTGCGCTGATCGCGGGGATTTGGCGGGTGACGCGGCCGGACCGGGCGTCGGTGGCGGCGGCGTCCTGGGGTCTGTCCTTCCCGGCGGAGGGAGAATGTCCGGTGGGAAACGCGACCCGGGAGGAGCTGGCGGCCTATGGCGCGGCCTTTGTGGGAGACCCGTCGGAAAAGGTGATCTATCTGACCTTCGACGCGGGCTATGAAAACGGAAACACCGAAAAAATCCTGAACGTCCTCTACGCGCACAAGGTACCCGCGGCCTTTTTCGTGGTCGGGAATTTTGTGGAGCAGAATCCGGAGCTGGTGCGCAGAATGTGCGCCGAGGGGCATACGGTCGGGAATCACACCTTCCACCACTATGACATGTCGCGCATCGCGGACAAGGCAAGCTTTGAGAAGGAGCTGCGGGATCTGGAGGACGCCTACCGGACCGCCACGGGAGAGGAGCTGCCGAAGTATTACCGTCCGCCGCAGGGCATCTACTCCGAGGAAAACCTTCGCATGGCGTCTGAGCTGGGGTACCACACGGTCTTCTGGTCCCTTGCCTATGTGGACTGGTATCAGGACAATCAGCCCAGCTCCGAGCAGGCATTCGCGAAGCTGATGCCGCGCATCCACAACGGGGCGGTGGTGCTGCTCCACAGCACCTCGTCCACGAACGCCGCGATCCTCGATGAGCTGCTGAACCGCTGGACGGAGCAGGGCTACCGGTTCGGAACGCTTGCAGAATTGTTTGCACCATAAATAGCCTTTCGCATAAGATGGATTGAGCGAAATCCTTCCGGGCTGCGGGTTCGGAAGAAAGCGCACGAAATCTGTTTCGGGAGGCTTTGCTATGTGTTGTAATAACGGTTTTGGCGGGAATAACTGGTGGATCATCATCCTGATCGTCCTGCTCCTGGGCGGCTGCGGAAACAACTGGGGCTGCTGCAACAACGGCTGCAACAACAACTGTGGCTGCAACAACAACTGCGGCTGCGACAACAACTGCGGCTGCGGCTGCTGAGCGCGCGTGCACAAAAGGGGAGTCGGCTCTTCTGAGCCGACTCCGATCATACTGGAGGTTTCGTATCATCTCCGGCTCCGGCGGCAGAACAGCCCCCGGAGCCGGGGCGGTTCCGGTTCGGACGGCCCAATGCCCTCCGGATCGGAACCGTTTTTTTGGCTTGGCCCAAATTCAGCGCCCGGGTTCGGACGCCTCCGCCAACCCCGCCCAGGCGGCCTCGAACACGATGGCAGGAACCGCCGCAGCCGCGCAGCGCGCCCGCAGGCTTTCCCGCGTGTCCCGGAACGCGAAGCCGTCCCCGGACCTGACGCACCGGCACAGTGCGCCGGCGCAGAACCAATCTGTCCCGGACGGTACCGGCGCCTGCGTCCGGCCCGGACTTCCGAATCGAAGCTGCACGCGGATCGGATCTGCGTCCAGGACAAGCGCTCCGTATCGGCGGCGCTTGCCCGCCAGCCAGCGCAGAAAGCTCCCGGGCGGGCGGTACGGCCCCACAAGGACCGCGCTGTGGGGCAGATCCGCGCAGGATTCCGGCACGACGGTTTCCTGGCCCTCCAGCCGCGCCAGCAGGCTGGCGAGCAGGGGAGAGGGGGCCTTTTCAAAATCGCAGACAACGACCGCGGCGCCTCGCAGCGCCTCGGCCATCCGGCCGATGGCCTCCCGCGCGGGCGGCCAGCGGTCGTCGAGCAGAATGCCGTCTCCGGTCCCGCTTCCGAAGCGCGGCTGCCCGGTCTCGGTAAAGCCCCAGCCGGGCACCAGACGCGGCCCGGAGAATTGCCCGCTTCCGGCAAAATAGATACAATTTTTCATGGACAAGAACCCCTCGGCGTGGTATATTATCATCAGAATCTATGACCGGAGGGAACCGTCTATGCCCTTTTCTCTGCTGCCAAAGGCCATCTTCCACCAGCTGACCGATGTGACGCCGGATTATCTGCGCGCCAACGGAAGAAAGCTCCTGATGCTGGATTTTGACAACACGATGCTCCCCTACACCTCCAGGATCCCCACGCCGGAGCTTCTGCGGTGGATCGACGGCATGAAGCGCGGCGGGATCGCGCTCTGCGTGGTCTCCAACAGCCACAAGACCAAGTCCCGGGATTTTTGCCGGACGCACAACATCGGCTGCATCACCCATTCGAAAAAGCCGTCCGGAAAGGGCATCCGCAAATGCCTGGAACGGTACGGCGTCGCGCCCGGCGAGGCGGCGCTGGCGGGCGACCAGATCTATACCGACGTCCTGGGCGCCAACTGCGCGGGGGCCATGTCGATCCTGGTCAAACCGATTCATCTTCATAATTTCTGGCTGAAGCTCCGGCATGCCGCCGAGCAGCCATGGATTTTACTGGCAAGAAAAAGGAGGATCAAAAAACATGAAAAATCTTGACAAGTATCTCTCTCTGCTGGACGGAGGAACCTATGACGGTCTGCTGCTGACCAGTTCCATCTCCCGCAAATACTGCGCCGAGTTCAATGTGGACGAAGGCGTCGCCATCGTCACCAAGCAGGGCTGCCGCTACTACACCGACTCCCGCTACATTGAAACCGCCGAAAAGAACCTCAAGGGCTTCGACGTCCGCATGGTCGACAAGAACAGAAACTATATCAAGCTGCTCAACGAGGCGATTGCCGATTTCGGCGTCAGGACCCTGGGCTTCGAAGAGAATTATCTGACCGTCGCCGAGTTCCGCAGTTACGAAGAAAAGCTGAACGCGAAGCTGGTCCCCTGCCAGCAGGAGCTCAACCGCTTCCGCTATGTGAAAGAGGAATATGAGCTGGAGCGGATGCGCGAGGCCCAGAACATCACCGACCGCGCCTTCACCGAGGTCTGCACCCGCATCCGCGAGGGCATGAC
>CAMOLY010000012.1 GCA_946619065.1 uncultured Clostridia bacterium
CAGAGGCCTCTCACGCCTTTAACATCGGTTCGAATCCGGTACGGGTCACCAAAAAGCCGCATTTGCGGCTTTTTCCTTTTCCTGGGCTTTTCCCGTTGTGATACAGGAGGCGGATCATGAGCGACCTGACACTTTATATTCCCAGCTTTGAGGACCTTTGGTTTTATCAAAAAATGCTGTCCGACCCTGCAACCATGTCCTACAATGCCCCCTGGTTTCCGCCGGATGGCTGCATTGCATTCCCGAAAACAGAACAGCCGGGCTGGTATGCCAAATGGGTGGGACAGTCGCCGATTCGGTTCTTTGCCTATCTGTGCCGTTGTGCAGACGGAGCATTTGTGGGTGATGTATCTTATCATCTCGTTCCGGAACGCGGCTGGTGGGACATGGGGGTCCTGATCTACGCGCCCGAACGGGGCAGGGGCTATGGAAAGCAGGGCCTTTCGCTGCTGCTGGACCGCGCCTTCCGGGTGGACGGCGTCTCCTGCCTGTATAACGAATTTGAGAACAACCGCGAGGCTGCGTACCATATCCACACAGCCGCCGGCTTCCGGGAGACCGGCACGGAAAACGGAATCTGTCTATTAGAGCTGACTCGGGAGGAATATTTCAGGAATTGCATCACGAGGGAGGATCTATGGAATACAATTGCGGAATGACGCAGGGCAACCGGTGGTTCCGCTACCGGGCTGCAGCCATTATTGTCGAAGACGGCTGTGTTCTGTTTGCGCGAAATGAAATCGAGGATTATTACTATTCCATCGGCGGGGCGGTGCACATGGGGGAAACCGCCGAGGCCGCGGTGAAGCGGGAGGTTCTGGAGGAGACTGGCGTTTCCTATGAGGTGGACCATCTGGCTGTGATCCATGAAAACTTCTTCTGTGACAGCAACGGTTCTCTTCAGGGGCTGGATTGCCATGAAATCGCCCTGTATTTTGTGATGAAGCCCCGCGGGACAAAGGAGCTCCACAGCAACAGCTATACCATGGGCGTCCGGGAAACCATGCACTGGCTTCCCATCGCGGAGCTGGACCGATACAAGGCCTTTCCAACTTTCATGAAGCAGTATCTGCAATCGGAGCATCACGGGATCGAGCATATCGTAACGGACGAGAGGACGCTCTGAAAGGAAGCTGGGCATCGACTGAAGCACCACCAAAGAAACCTCCTTTGCCCTGTCGGCAAAGGAGGTTTCTTTGATGGCTTTTTCGTGTACAAATGCATCGGGCAAGCAAGCGGAATAGAGTCGTCAATCAAGCGCAGGCTTGCAGCCTTCGATGATCCGCACAATCAGGTCATGCAGCAGCTCCACCTCGTAGCTGCCGACGATGGGCTCCAGATGGCTTCCGCCGACGCCGGAATCATCGGTCAGGAAGACATAGGTTCCGTTTGTGCAGACCGCCACGGCTCTTCCGAACAGCTCCGTCTCCCGGTCAGCGTTGGAGGCGACCACAGGGACCAGACGGATGCCCTGCTCCGCAGCCGTTTTGATGGCGGCGTTCAGTTCTGCTTCCTTTCCCTCGTGGGGCGGCGCATCAAAGATCAGGAAGGCCAGTTTCACGGCACCGCTTTCCCAGCCGGCGTCGGGCGAGAGCGTTTCCGTAAGAATCTCTGCCACAGCCTCCGGCGTATCCCCGCCGCCTTCGGCCTGCTCGGCGTTGATCAGGCTCTGTACCTCGCCGATGTCGGAGGTAAACGGATTCACTCGTGTCACATAATCGTCGCCCTCGTCCCGGTAGAAGCAGGCGGAGTAGGTGACGCCGCTGTTGCCGACGTCTTCCGCGATTTTCGAGAAATCCATCTGCAGGTAGCAGAGCTCGTCTGCCATCGAGCCGGTCGTGTCAACGATAAACATGATTTGCATCGCAGACAGAGGCAGTGCGGTCTGTTCGCCCACGACGGTGATCTCGTCTGCGCGCGTCCGCGTAGCATTGCCCTGGCCGGTCTGATCCGGCACCTCCACGTTGACTGAGGCCTGCGTCCCGGCGGCGAGCACGTAATCCGGCGTCTGTCCGTCTGTAAAGAACAGATAGGCAATCCCGGCCGAATCTGTTTTTGCGCGCCAGAGGACCGTCCCGTCCCCGGCGCAAAGGCTGACGTCCTCATTGGCCAGCCCGGAGCCGGCCGCGTCCGTCAGCGTCACCGCGATGCGGTTCCTGGGATCGACGCCGAAGGCAGGAAAGTGAATCTTGTCCGCCGTGATCAGGTTTGTAAAAAACGCCCAGTTCGCATTGTCGTTCCACTCTGCGGCGGTCAGAATCAGCGCCGCGGGATCCGGCTCGGCCCAGGGATCATCCGGGACTGTGCCTGTTGAAACGGGCGGGAACGGACTTCCGGTATCGCCCGGCTCGTCGCCTTCTCCGGCGGACGGGCTGCCGGACGCATCGCCGGTACCGCTCAGGGGACCTGAACCCGCGCTCGGAGCGTCATATGCGAGACCGCCCCTTCCCGCGGAATCCCTCGAGAACTCTATGGCGGTTCCCGCCGGAAGCTCCGGCTCGCCGGCTGTAATCGGATCCCCATCCGAATCGGAATTGGTCAGATCGTCTGTGCCGGAAGTGCCTTCTTCGGTTTTGCTGCCCGCAGTCGGCGTTGCGGTTGCCGCAGACGTGGGCAGTTCCGTCCCGGCCCCGGATGCAGCGGAAGGACCTGCCGAGCCGCTCTTTGCGCAGCCGACCAGGAGCGAGAGAATCAGAATTGCGCAGATCAGCGCGAAGCCCCGCCTGCGTCTGGATTGTTTCAGCTTCATTGTGTGTACCTCCTCACGGTTGCGTGTTTTCTGCTTTTATGACGTCTCCACCTTTTTTCGGTTCCATGAAAATCCTGCGCTGCGGTCTGTTCTGATGAGAAAGCCGTCATTTAACCTTGACTTTCCGTTTTGATTTGATACAATAAAATTATCCGTACATAATTCGCACAGCTCCGGCAGATGCTTCAAAATACGACCGCCGGAGCGGGAGAAAGATATGAATATAATTTCCCTTTCCTTTCTTGCCTTTTCAGCCCTGCTTTTGATCGCCTATTTTTTGGTGCCGAAGCGGTTTCAATGGTGGCTGCTGTTGGGATTCAGCCTGGTATTCTACGTCCGCTGCGGATGGCTTGCCATGCTGTTCCTCTGCATCACCGCGGCGTCCACCTGGGGAGCTGCGCTCTGGATCCAGCGGCACGCGGACGCAGAAAAGGCGTATCTGAAGGAACATAAAGCGGAGCTGAGCAAGGAAGAACGCACAGCGAGAAAAAGACAGGGAAGCGCCAGCCGCAGACGGATCCTGACGCTCTGCCTGCTGCTGAACCTGGGGATCCTCTGCGCGTTCAAATACGTCCACTTCCTGCTGGCGCAGGCAAATTCCATCGCCGGCTGGTTCGGCGGCAGCGTCCGGGACAGCATCCGGTGGATTCTGCCGCTGGGCATTTCCTTTTACACCTTCCAGACGGTCGGCTACCTGTGCGACGTCTACTGGACCAAGTGCAGGGCGGAAAAGAACCCCTTCAAGGTGCTGCTTTTCACCTCCTTCTTTCCGCAGATTACGCAGGGTCCGATCAGCACCTGGAACGATCTCGCGCCGGGGCTCTTCACGCCGCATAAACTGGATTACCACAAGTTTTCTTTTGGGGCCCAGCGCCTGATCTGGGGCTTTTTCAAGAAGATGGTTGTGGCGAACATCCTGTCCGGTTATGTGTCGACGGCGTTTGCGAACTATCCTGCCTACACCGGCCTTGCCGCCTTCCTTGCGGCACTGTGCTACAGCGCGCAGATTTACGCCGACTTTTCCGGCTACATGGACATCATGTGCGGCCTGTGCGAGATGCTGGGCATCCGTCTGACCGAGAACTTCGAGCGCCCCTATTTTTCCAAATCCGTCGCCGAATACTGGCGGCGCTGGCACATCAGTCTCGGCGCGTGGTTTAAGAACTACGTCTATTATCCGCTGGCGGTTTCCCGTTGGAATCAGAGGCTCGGCAAATGGTCCAAGCAACGGATCGGCAAGGCGGTCGGCAGCTACCTGCCTGCGACGATCGCGCTTGTGATCGTATGGCTTGCCACGGGCCTCTGGCACGGCGCGAGCTGGGCCTATATCGCCTGGGGCGGCGTCAACGGCATCTTTATTATCTTCTCCATGTGGATGGAGAAGCCCTATGAGCGGTGCAAGAAGGCCCTCCATATCCGGGAATCTGCCTGGCTGTGGCGCGCGTTTCAGACGGTTCGCACCTTCCTGCTGGTGACCTTCATTAAAGTGCTTCCTGAGGTCGGAACGCTGAAACAGGGCTTCGGCCTCTGGAAACGGATTTTCACCGAGCATACGCTGCCGCGCTCCATTCCGCAGCTGCTGCCGTTTGCGCCCTATCCACGGGAGATCGCGGTGGTCGTCTTCGGAATTGCGCTGATGTTTGTCGTCAGCCTTCTGCAGAGAAAGGAATCGGTTCGAGTGCGCATGGAGCGGAGGATCCCCTATCTGCTGCGGCTGCTGATCTATGCGGCCCTGTTCTTCCTGATTCTCTATTTCGGCATTCCCGCTTCCGGCGGATCGGGAGAGGAGTTCTTGTATGCACAATTTTAGAAAAGTCCTTCGGACGGTATTGCTGTTCCTCCTGGTGGTTCTGCTGATCAGTGTCGCATTCATGGAGGTCTATTTCCGCACAGAGCGCGGTTCTTTCCAGGACGGCTCCGACCGTGATGCAGTCGCGGGGACGCTGGATACCCTGGTTTGCGGCGCATCTCACGCTTACCGGGATTTCAATCCCGCCGTGATGGACGCCAGGCTCGGCACCAGAACCTACAACATCTCGGGCTCTCTGATGACCATGCAGGGCCGCTGGGAGCTGCTTCGGGAGGAAATAGGCAGAAACCCGGTCAAAACGGTCGTTCTGGAGCTGTCCTACAACACAATGACCCGCAACCGCGAGCGGGAAGGCACTGAGGGCGACCTTTACGTGATGGCTCGCCTGAGCAGTTTCTTCCATCGGGTCCGCTTCTTCTTTACCGGCTTCCGCCTGAACGAATTGCCGAGCGTCTACTATAAATTTCTGACGGAGGGCATCGACACGACGATCGAGCTGGCAGAGGGCAAACCGGGTCATCCGAACAAACGCATACAGGGATATCTGCCCACCGGACCGCGGACCTCCAAGTTGAACACGAAATACGAATCCCTCTTTCATCAAGCGAAAGCGATCAAAACCGCGATCGATCCCTATAATGAGACCTATTTGAATAAAATTCTGAAGCTCTGCGAAGAAAAGGGCGTCCGCGTGATCCTGGTCACAACGCCGATTACGAAAAGCTTCCTGTGCCGCTACAACAGTTTTGACGTGAGCCTGTCATATTACCGGAAGCTCGCTGAGGAGCACGGCTATGACTTCTTTGACTTCAACCTCTACCGCGAGAAGGAGGAACTTTTCCCGGACAAGACGATGTTCTACGATATAACCCACCTGAATCCGGACGGCGCGGACCGTTTCTCCGAGCTCTACGCGGAAATCCTCCAGGCTAAGGACCGCGGAGAGGATGTTTCCGACCGGTTCTACGAATCCTACGCCGAAATGCAGGCTGCCTGGGGCTACTGATCGCCGGGATCGGACCGTAATAAGCCGCCCGCTTCACGTAAACGGAGCGGGCGGCTGGAAAAAATTAGAAACTCATAAAATTTTGCTTGACAATTCTGAAAAAGGTGCTATAATACAAACGCTGCCTGTGAGCAGCACATGAATCAGTTGGTGTTGATTGGCCTGAGGGTCCACCTGTTCCCATCCCGAACACAGAAGTTAAGCTCAGGTTCGTCGACGATAGTATGCGGGTGACTGCATGTGAAAATAGATAACGCCAACATTCATATTCCTCCTTAGCTCAGTCGGTAGAGCGACGGACTGTTAATCCGTGTGTCGTCTGTTCGAGTCAGACAGGAGGAGCCATTGAAAACCTCGGAAATCGTTGTTATGCAACGGTTTCCGAGGTTTTTTCGGCCTGACGGCCTTCCCGGGTATTTCTGTTTCCGCCTGAGCATGTCGAAAATTAATAATAGAAATGCAAGATTCACAATTGATTTCTCAAAAACCTGTGATATTATAGATAATAGGAGGATTATAAATTGAATATGCCTGCATGATTATTCTCCTGTGTTCCCCTTTTGCATGCAGGCAGGGTCATGCCCGCAGCAGCCGGTTGGCCTGAGAAAACGACGCAATCACCGACTGATATCACAAGAGAGGAGCTTTGACATGAAAAAACGAATTCTGTCCCTTTTTCTGGCTCTTGGATTGCTCCTGAGCCTGCTGCCCACGGCAGCCCTGGCAGTCGGGCGCGGAACCGAAGCCGATCCCGTTCCCGCTGAAGAAGGCGCAGCTCCCGTTGAAGCCGAATCGACTGAGGCGGTCAGAGGCGGCGGAGGCGGAGGTGTCGTCTGGCACAGCGCCTTTGAGGGGGAGAACAGCCTCCTCGGCTGGCAAATCATCGACTCCAACAACGACGGCAACACATTCGCCCGCGTCCAGGATCCGTACACCGGGGATTGGTGCCTGAGCTCGAACGAGAAGATCGGCAGCGGCTTTTCGCAGGGCGGACCGGACGACTACGTGATTACCCCGCGGATCGGTCTGCCCGAAAGCGGCTGTGAGTACACGCTCGGCATCAAAGGCGGCGTCACCTCGGGCGGCAGCCTTGCCGGGTACTACATCTACGTATACACCGGGACCGAGCTGCTTCGACCGAACAACCTGTACACCCTTTTGGGCCAATACTACCGCTTTGACGTATTCACCTGGAGCGATTGGTCCTGGAAATACTTTGATCTGTCTGCCTACGCGGGGCAGACCGTTCAGATCGTGGTCCGCCGGGCCGAGGAGAAATCAAGCGATAATGCCCTGAAAATCGCGGAGCTCTCTGTCACGTATCAGCAGCCGGACGAGCAGCTTGCCAAGGTCACGGCCCTCAACGTCCCGCTGCCGGAGCTGGGCGTCAACGTTGAAACGCTGAAGGCGAGGGAATCCGAGATCACCTTCCCGGCCTATGCCAACTACGAGCTGGTGCCTGGCAGCCTGACCTGCTTTGAATACATCGGAGAAGACGGCGCGGAGATGCACGACCAGGTCTTCACGGCGGACGGTGACTACATTCTTCGCTTCCGGGTCCGCCCCAAGGCCGGGATTGAGATCTACGACCAGGGATGCGCCTCTGTCAACGGCCTATGGGCTCAGTTCAGGGCTTTAACGACCGGAGAAATCCAGATCGACTTCTGGGGCATGCCCCCCTTGGTTCCGCCCCTGGAGGTGCGCGAGGTCAACCTCCTGGTCACGCCGCCCGTGGTGGACACGGTGCCGAATAAGGCCACCGAGCGTTGGCTGGCTGACGGCTCCACGGATTACCATTACACCGTTGAGGAGTGGGACTGGGAGCCGCCTAATACCGAGATTTTCCAGAGTGGGGAATCCTATGGCATCTTCGACGGGATCGTCCTGGAGGACGGCTATCGCATGGCGGAGAACCCCCATTTCACCGTGAACGGAGAACCGGCGACCGCCATGGGCTCCAATGAGACCGGCGAATGGCACATCATCAAGAGCTTCCACGCAGATTACAAGACGCCCATCGAGGATGCTTCGCTCTGGCTCGAGAAACCCAGGGCAGACCAGCTCCCGGGATTCGCCTCGGCCTACAGCTCCGAATTCTGGGTTGTTTCCTGTGATTGGTATCCCGTTGGCGTCTTTGGCGAAGTGCAGCCTGCGCTGAAAACAGGGGAGACCCTGGAAGCATCTTCCACCTATTGGGTCTGCATCGGCCTTCAGGCTGATGAGGACCACGGCTTTGCCGGGAGCACCAGGGTCTACGTCAACGGGACCGAAGCGGTGTTTTATCGGGAAGACGACGGCGTCTGGTGCTACTGCCTGCCGATGAAGACGAGAAGCACGGATCCGATCACCGTGACCTTCAATGCCCACGGTCACGGCACACCTCCGGATCCCATCGAAATCCCTTATGGCAGCTCCCTCCAGGATGGATATTATGATTTGAACAGCCTGCAGATGGAAGACACTGACGGCCTGATGTTCTGGGGCTGGAGCAAATATTCCACGGACCAAAAGGAGGACCGCATCAGCTGGGAGCAGGAGCTCTATGATGACACCACGCTCTATGCCGTCTGGCTGAAGGAATACGACAGTCTGACGCTCTATGTGGACACGCCGATTGTCCTGGACCCCATCGAGAAACCGATCACCAGCGTGACAAACGCCTGCGGCTTCAAACCGGAGGCCCTCGGCTGGTGGGACAGCGCCGACGGTTACTGGCAGGAGGAAGCCCCCCTCAGCGGTACCTTCCAGCCCAATAAAACCTATTACGGCGTCGTGCGTATGGAGCCCGAACTGGACGCGATCTTTGCCGAGAGCGGCAGCGTCGTCTCGGTGGCCGGCGCAACGAAGGTCCGGGAGGACCTGATGGAAGACGGAACGATCTGCGTTACCTTCTGCGTAACGATGCGCCGGGGCGGTATGATCGACGAGATCGACCTCCTTGTGGATATCGGCTGGAACGCCTGGCTGATGTACGGCACGCCTCCCACGCAGATCTGCACGACCGCAGGTGTCGGCCTGTCTGAGGGCAGCTGGTGGGAAAACCTGGAGGATGTGGGCGATGAGAGCAAGGCCATCACCGGCCGCTTCCCCACGGGCTGCCTGATCTATACCGATCTGCAGGCCTTCCCCAGCCTGAATTGCACCATAGCGGATAACCCCACCGTGAACATCGACGGCGGCACCCTGGTCCGGACGGAGCCGGGCGCCAGCGGCAGCCTCCACATCATCTACTCCGTCTGGAGCCCGGCCTACCACGGGATGGAATTCCGTTCCCAGGGCTCCGGCTGGTTCCTCGTGGATGACGATCCCCACGCGCTCAAATGGCATGAGGGGCCGTTCTTTGAAACCGGCACGCATTTTGTGACCGCCGTGCCCGATCCCGGCTGGCACTTCAAGGGCTGGTACGAGGGCAGGGATGCCGACGTTCTCGTAAGCACCGATCCCGTCTATGTTTTTAAAAACGAGCCTTCCGATGAGGATCTCTGTCTGACCGTCGTCTTTGAAGAGGGGGTACCCTCCATCGACCGGATTGAGATCGAGGTTCCCGTCCCCTTTGCCGGCGACAGCTTCAACTGGGAGACCGAAAGCGCCGGCGCAGGTGTCGTAAATGACGCGCCTGTGCGCATCACGGAGGATAAATGGTACAACGAATGGGGCATCAGCGGCAATCCGCTGCCTTTCGAGGAAGGGCAGAACTATTTTGTGGGAATCGAGCTGGTCGCAAATGCCGGCTATCAGATCACCGAGGACACGGTTATCCTGATCAACGGAGAAGAGGTTGCCTGGAAGCAGCAGTCCAACGTGACCACCTGGTCCGTTTCCTCCCGCAACTACACCATGCAGACGCCGATTCCCGTCGAGCTCGTAGAGATAGAGGTCCCGATCCCTGCAGCCGGCAACATCTTCAGCTGGAGCACCGACAGCGCGGGTGCCTGGATCACCAATGACGCTGAGGTTTGGATCTCCGGGTCCAAGTGGTACACCGAAGGGGGCATCAGCGGCGATCCGCTCATCTTTGAGCTTGGCGAAAAATATTTTGTGGAGATCCAACTGAAGGATGTCTATCCGCATCAGATCACAGAAGACACCGTCTTCCGGATCAACGGCGAGGAGGTGCCCTGGAAGCAGCATTCCAATGTCACAACCTGGAGCATCGCTTCCCGGAACTACACCATGGAGGCAGCGCAGGAGATTGGGACGATGGATATCCAGCTCCACCACATCCCCGCCGCAGGAGAGGTTTTCGATTGGAACTATGATGTGGTGAATGCCAGCACCATGGCGCAGATCGAGTGGAGGGACTCCTACTGGGCCGAGGTGGACAGCCCTGCTGTTAATCCCCTCACCTTTGTGGAGGGCGGACAGTATTATGCCTATTTCACCATTCGCGGGGGGACGGGCTATGCCCTCACGGACGATACCGTTGTGACGGTGGACGGCGTGCCCGCCGCATCCTGGGATCACCTGGGCGGGGGCTGGTACGGCCTGCAAACCCCGGTCTATACCGTGCACGGGGAGCGGGTCATTCCCGCCGTGGAGGTCTACGCCAATAAGCCGGTCTATGACATCGCGCCAGACTCGCCCTATATTCCCGACTATATGTGCTATTCCGTGGAGGACTGGTACTGGAGCGACGCCAACGGCGTCCGGCTGCCCAATGACTTCACCGTCGTGGGCGGCGCGGAATACACGCTGACGGTGATGGTCAAGCCGGAGGAGGGATACATGTTCTCCGCCGATGAGCTGACGGCACATATGTTCTGGGACGACGCTGAGATCGTCAGCGTAGAGCCCCATCTGCTGACCCTCCGCGGGACCTGCACGGCCGGCATGGGCACCCCCAATCCCTTTGTGGACGTGAAGAAGAGCGACTGGTTCTATGAGGCGGTCATCTGGGCCTACTATCACGATCCGCAGATTACCAAAGGCACCGACGCGACCCACTTCAGCCCGAAAAACAAATGCACCCGCTGCGAGGTGGTGACCTTCCTCTGGCGCGCCGCCGGCCAGCCGGAGCCGACCGCAACCAGGAATCCGTTTACGGATGTCAAAGAGTCGGCCTTCTACTACAAGGCCGTGCTGTGGGCCGTGGAGAAGGGCATCACGCAGGGCACCTCCAGGACCACTTTCTCCCCCATGAGAGAATGTTCGCGCAGCGAGGTGGTGACCTTCCTCTGGCGCGCCGCCGACTGCCCGGAGCCGACCTCAACCAGGAATCCGTTTACGGACGTCAAGGAGTCGGACTTCTTCTACAAGGCCGTCCTCTGGGCGGTGGAAGAGGGCATCACCAAAGGCACCTCCGGGACAACCTTCGCCCCCAAAAACATCTGCACCCGCAGCGAAGTCGTGACCTTCCTCTACCGCGCCTTCGGGCCGAAGGGGTAGGGGATAGGCAATCGGCACATTAGGCATTAGGCAATTAGCCACCAGTCACCGTAGTGGCCGCTGGCCCGTAGTGGCTGCTGACCCGTAGTGGCCGCTGACCCGTAGTGGCCGTCGACCCGTAGTGGCCGCTGACCACAGCGGCCATACCCCCGTCAACCATACCCCCGTCAGCCATACCCCCGCTCCCTTTCGTCCGGGCGCATATCATGCGCCACAGAGCGGGATCGGCATCGAATAACCACCGGGCCGATCCCGCACCGTCGGATCCTGTACCCCCGGCCTTTCCGCAAAACCGCTTCTCTTCATCGCACAGATCACAATCCGTATGAAACGAGGTATGCTTCCATGAAAACAAAACGCTTGCTTTCCCTTGCGCTGGCCCTTCTGCTGATTCTAAGCCTCGTCCCGTCCTTTACCGCCGCGGTCCTGGCCGACGAACCGACTGCCGTCCAACCGGCACCCGACCCCGTCACCGGCGGCAACGACCCGGGCCATGACCTGGGCGTGATTACCTTTGACCTCGCGTCCGGCTCCGCGACGTTTCCCACTGGACTTCTCACGCAGTGGAACGGCCTGGCCCCCATCGGGGTCATTGAGCAGAACGGCTCAAAATATGACCTGGACAAGAACGGCACCATGGACGTGGAGCTCTTCAAGGCGGGAAAGACCCAATATATCAGAGCCCTGTCCGGCACCAACCTCTCCGGAACCTTCGTGTTGGAATACCCCAGGGATCTGGTCCTCTATGCCATTGAGAACGGTTCGGACGTTTATTCCACCTTTGAATTCCGTTTCCCCGTGGTGAACAACAACTACGGCACCCGCTACTATGACTTCACCAAGGATTGGGAAGTGAACGTCGAATTTGAGGGTGACACAGCAGAATCCAGATCGGCGATGAGCCGTTCCTTAGAGGGCATGTACCGACGGCAGATGTTTACCATGAGAGAGGTCGACGGCACGCAATATTATGATCTTGATAAGGACGGTACGGAGGACATGCTTTTTTTGCCGGGAAATATGAAATACCAACCCTCCCGGTTAAAGCCTCTGAGCTATTCCAAAGAATCATTCGACCTGATCGTGCCCGCCGATCTGGCCAGCAGCTTCCAGGCCGCGGGCAAGTCCTATTATGAAAAAGTCAGCTTCCGCTTCCCGGCAAAGGACGCCGGCGGATTTGTCCTGGATCTGACCTCCGGCTCGGCGACGACCTATACCGCCGGCAACGCAGTCGAAGCCCGTACACTGAAGAACGCGATCGATGCAGTCAACTATTTCGGACTCTTGAATGCCTATGGAGAAGGGGCAGATTACGTAATCGATCTGAATCTGGACGGAAATGCGGACGTCTACGGCGATCTGTCGGAAGACGGTTTTTCCGGAACCTTTACGCCTGTGGGAAATCTGGCCGGAGATTATACCTTCACGCTGACTTCTCAGCAGTTCAATCAGTTTTCAAAAGGCGCAAATAATATCCCGCTCTACACCACCTTTACCATCCGCATGCCAATTGACAAAGGTCTCGAAGTCTCCTTCGACCTCCAGGGCCACGGTGCCCCCATCGCCTCCCAGCACGTGGAATACTGCAACCTGGCCTATGAGCCGAGCTATCCCGACGGCGGCGAATACTGGTTTTTCGGCGGCTGGTACACCGACGCCAAAACCACCAGCCGCTTTGATTTCAGGAATTACGTCACCCATACCATGACCCTCTACGCCCGCTGGGTCCATCTGGTGGATGTGCCCCGCGGCACGTTCTTCTATGAGCCTGTCTTCTGGGCCGTATACGAAGAGATCACCGCCGGCACCGATTCGACCCACTTCAGTCCGAAGCGGAACTGCACCCGCGGCGAGGTGGTGACCTTCCTCTGGCGCGCGGCCGGCAAGCCGGAGCCGACCTCCACCAAGAATCCGTTTACAGACGTCAAAGAGACGGCCTTCTACTACAAGGCGGTGCTGTGGGCCGTGGAGAATGGCATCACGTCCGGTACCGGCGGAAAGACCTTCTCGCCCACAAGAGAGTGTACCCGCAGTGAGGTGGTGACCTTCCTCTGGCGCGCTGCCGGCCAGTCGGAGCCGACAACAACCAAGAACCCCTTCAAGGACGTCCAGAAAAGCGACTTCTTCTATAAGCCCGTCCTCTGGGCAGTGGAGCAGAGGATCACCAACGGCACCTCCGGGACCACCTTCTCCCCCAAGAAAAGCTGCACCCGCAGTGAGGTCGTGACCTTCCTCTACCGCGCCTTCGGACCGAAGGGTTAGGGGATAGGCAACAGGGGGTGCGCTGACCCGTAGTGGCTGCTGCCCCGTAGTGGCCGCTGACCCGTAGTGGCCGCTGACCCGTAGTGGCTGCTGACCACAGCGGCCATAACCCCCGTCAGGCCATACCCCCGTTCCCCCGTCCCATTCGTCCGGGCGCATATCATGCGCCCACAGTACGGGACCGCTCCCGGTACGCCGACCGACATAATTACACTGGGGACGGCTCTGTGTGTTGATAATCAGCACACAGAGCCGTCCCCAGTGTTTTGCTTTTCCGAGCGCATCCTACACGCCCCAAAAAGCCAGCGTATGCTTCAAAATCCGATGCAGGTCGCCGCTCTTGCGGCACAGATGGTCTGCGCCGGGCAGAATCTCCAGGCGAATCCGGTTTGCCGCTGCGTACTGCGCCGTGTCATCCGGCAGTACAATCTCATCCTGATCTCCCTGAAGAATCAGGACGGTTTCCGGTTCTGCTGCCGGGACGGAGAAGGCGTCGTGGGCGTCGGCCTCTTCGAAAAAGCCCAGTCCAAGCTCCAACGGCCTGGCAAAGCCGTAGTTGTATGTCCCGCCCTTCATCATCTTCCGCAGGGCGAGCTTGGGCGGGATCGACCGCAGAATGTCTCCAAAGCGGAGGGCGGGGGAGCGGAGCACGGTTTTCGCAAAGCAGCCAGGGTGCCCGTTGCGGTAGAGAGTGGCAATGTAACCGCCCATACTGGTGGCAAAACAGTACAGAGGTCCCGCGCTGCGGCTTTGCGCAAACTGAACCGCAGTGTCCAGCGCAGCCAGACAGTCCGCCACGTGGAGCTCCTCCATCCGGCTCTCCCCGTGCGCGGGCCAGTCAAAGGCGAGGGTGTCTATGCCGCGCTCCCGGAGTTTTTCCGCCAGCGCGGTGATCGTGGGGCTCTCCTTGCTGCCGCCCATCCCGTGCAGGCAGATCGCAATCGGCCATCCGGCCCGCAGCTCTGTCCCCTTGCAGAAAACGGCGTTTCCGTTGGCGTCCTGCAGCTGAAACTTCTGAAAATACATAAATGATCCTCCCGGTTGTCGAAAGCGGCCCGGCCTGACCGGATGATTGCTGCGGCTGCGCCGGTTTCCGATGAAGTAGCAGCACAGAGAGGACGCCGACCGCCTTGGTCGGCGTCCTCTCTGATCATAGCAATGCGGTTGATTAATACATGCCGCCGCCCATGCCGCCGCCGCCGGCAGCGGCTGCCGCCATCGCGGCGTCCGCCTGGGGATCGGGCTTATCCACGACCAGGGATTCGGTGGTCAGGATCGAAGAGGCAATGGAAGCCGCGTTTTCGAGGGCGCTGCGGGTGACCTTGGTCGGATCCACGATGCCGGAGGGGATCATGTCCACGTAGGTATCCTTGGCAGCGTCATAGCCAAAGCCCATCTTGCGGCTGTTCTTGATCTTCTCAAAGATCACGGAGCCGTCGAGGCCGGCATTCTCGGCGATCTGACGGATCGGGGCCTGCAGAGCGCGGGCGATGATGGCTGCGCCGGTCTTCTCGTCGCCGCTCAGACGGGAGACGAGCTTCTCTACCGCGGGGATCGCGTTGACGTAGGCGGTGCCGCCGCCGGCAACGATGCCTTCCTCCACAGCCGCGCGGGTGGCGTTCAGGGCGTCCTCCACACGCATCTTCTGCTCCTTCATGGCAACCTCGGTCTGAGCGCCGACGCGGATGACCGCCACGCCGCCGGACAGCTTGGCCAGACGCTCCTGGAGCTTCTCCCGGTCGTAATCGGAGGTGGTGACGTCGATGGCGGCGCGGATCTCGTGCACGCGGTCCTGGATGGCCTGGGGATCGCCCATGCCGTCCACGATGGTGGTGTTGTCCTTGGTGGACTTGATCTGACGGGCGCGGCCCAGATCGGACACGTCCACTTCCTTCAGATCCATGTTCAGATCGGAGGACACGTAGGTGCCGCCGGTCAGAATGGCGATGTCGCGAAGCATTTCCTTGCGGCGGTCGCCGAAGCCGGGGGCCTTGACGCACAGGCAGGTGAAGGTGCCGCGCAGACGGTTGACCAGCAGGGTGGCCAGCGCGTCGCCGTCCACGTCCTCGGCGATGATGACGAGTTTCTTGCCGGACTGCACGATCTTTTCCAGCAAGGGCAGGATTTCCTGAATCGAGGAGATCTTCTTATCGGTAATCAGGATGTAGGGATCGTCAATGACGGCCTCCATCTTGTCGGTGTCGGTAACCATATAGGGGGAGATATAGCCCCGGTCGAACTGCATGCCTTCCACCACGTCCA
>CAMOLY010000013.1 GCA_946619065.1 uncultured Clostridia bacterium
AGGGATACATGGCGGGGAAGAGCAGGCCGGTGGTCTCGGGGATGCCCATGATCAGGTTCATGTTCTGGATGGCCTGACCGGCGGCGCCCTTGCCGATGTTGTCGATGACGGAGGAGACGATGAGCCGGTGGGTCCGGGCGTCGTAGGTGGGGGTCACGGCGCAGAAGTTGGTGCCGTAGGTCCACTTGGTCTGGACGGGCTGCTTGGCGGGGTAGACCTGGACGAAGGGCTCGTCCTTGTAGAAGTCCTTGTACAGCTCGTACAGCTCGTCGTTGGTGTAGTCGTGATTCAGGGTGGCGTAGATGGTGACCTCAATGCCGCGGACCTGGGGCAGCAGATGGGGCTGGAAGTTGATGTACTGCCAGGTCTCGGGCTTCATCAGATCCTTGCCGGTGATGTAGGCGATGTTCTGTTCGATCTCCGGGGTGTGACGGTGACCGCCGCCCAGGGCGTAGGCGCAGAAGTTGTTCTCGGCTTCGGCCAGGATCTTGTTCTGGGCGGGACGGCGTCCGGCGCCGGTGAAGCCGCTCTTGGCGTCCACGACGATGGTATTTTCCACAATGTGACCGGCCTTCAGCACGGGCTGCAGACCGATGGTGGTGGCAGTGGGATAGCAGCCGGGGTTGGCGATCAGGCTCTTGCCCTTGGCCTCCTCGCGCATGACCTCGGGGATGCAGTAGACGGCGTCATGGGTCATCTGGGGGTTGGGATGCTTCATGCCGTACCACTTCTCCCAGACGGCGGCGTCGCGGAAGCGGATGTCGGCGCCGATGTCGATGACCTTCTTGCCGGCGGCAAGCACGATCTCAGCCCACTGGGCCACGCTGCCGGAGGGGACCTGAACGAAAACCACGTCGCTCTCGGCGGCGGTGGCCTTGACGTTCTCCTCGTTGATGTCGAGGATGGTCTGGTCGTAGAAGCCGCGGAGATGGGGATGGTAGTCGCAGATCTTGTCGCCCACACCGAAGGTATCCAGCACGTTGACCAGCTTGCCCTCGGGGTGCGCCACCATCATGCGGAGCAGTTCGCCGCAGACGTAACCCACGGCGCCAATGACAGAATAACGAATCACAGTTGTTTTCCTCCTCATTGTTGTTGAATATACTTGCTTTTTTCGGGTCGCGACAGGGACGGCTGCCGGGCGGAGCCTGGAGCTTCGCACAAAAACGTCCCTTAATTCCACCCAAATATCATATCAAATGTACAATTATTTTACAAGCCCCCGAGCGGAAAAAATGTTTATGCAAAGGGTGCGAATATTCATGCGAAAAACGGAAAAACCCAGGACTTTTCCCATAAAAAGTCCTGGGTTTTGCGCCTCCGGCGTCATCCGGCCAGCTCCCGGACGGCCGCAGCGGCGGCGTCGATTTCCTCCTCCGTGGTGAAGGGGGAGAAGCTGAAACGCACCGCGCCGCGCTCCGCCGTGCCAAGGGCGTCGTGGAGCCGGGGAGCGCAGTGGGCTCCGGCCCGGACGGCGATGCCGTAGTCCGTGTACAGGGCGTCCGCCGCGGCGGAGGAATCCAGGTCACCGACGTTCAGCGCCACCACGGAGCCTCGGGGCCAGACGGAAAAATCTCCGTAGACGGTCACGCCCCCGATGGACAGGACGCCCTCATAGAAGCGCCGGGTCAGTTCCTGTTCCCGGGCGCAGAGCTTCTCCACGCCCTCCCGGAGCAGCCAGTCCGCCGCCGCGCCCAGGCCCGCCAGGCCGTGGGCGTTGTGGGTCCCGGCCTCCAGCCGGGTGGGATATTCCGGCGGCTGTGCGCGATCGTGGGAGCGGACGCCGCTGCCGCCCCGCAGCAGGGGCCGCAGCTCGACGCCGGGCCGGATACAGAGCCCGCCGGTACCCTGGGGGCCCAGCAGACCCTTGTGGCCGGAGAAGCAGAGCAGGTCCACCCCCAGCTCCGTCATGTTGATGGGGATGCTCCCCGCGGTCTGAGCCGCGTCCACGATCAGCAGGGCTCCGTATCGGTGGGCGAGCTCCGCGATCCGGGCGAGATCCAGCAGGTTCCCCGTCAGATTGGAGGCGTGGGTGCAGACCAGGGCCTTGGCCCCTGGCAGCAGCGCTTCCAGCGCCTCATAACGGATCCGGCCCTGCCGGTCCGCGGGAAGGATGTCCAGGGCCATGCCCTGATCCTGAAGGGCATAGAGGGGCCGCAGCACGGAGTTGTGCTCCAGGTCCGTGGTGACCGCCCGATCCCCGGGTCCCAGCAGGCCGTAAATGGCCGTGTTGAGAGCCTGGGTGGCGTTGGCCGTGAAGATCACGTGGTCGGCCCGGGGACAGCCCAGCAGGGCCGCCAGCTTTTCCCGGGCGTCGTAGACGATGCCCGCGGCCTCCAAGGCGGGGCCGTGGGCCCCCCGGGCGGCATTCCCGGCGGTCTTCATCGCCGCCGTGACGGCCTCGATCACCCCCGGCGCTTTCCGCAGGGTCGTGGCCGCATTGTCCATGTATATCATAGCAGGCGTTCTCTTTCAGATATTACTTTCAGATATTATGGGTTTCCCGGCTCAGCAGCATAAAGCCCGCCGTAACGGTAAATCCCGCGGAGCAGAGCAGGAGGAGCAGGGTGCTGCCGAGGCCCTGGAGCACCGCTCCGGCCAGGACCGAGGCGATGGGGATCAGGCCCTGGGAGATGATGCTGATGATGCTGGAGACCTTGCTGAGCTTATCCCGCTCCACCACCCGCATGAGGGTGGTGTTGACGGGGATGTTGACGGCGGCCAGGAGCCAGCCCGCCAGCAGGCAGCCCAGGCTGAAGAGGATCAGGAAGGCGTTCAGGGAGCCGCCCCGGGCCACCAGCAGCCAGTAGCCCAGGGTGAGGACGATGAGGAGTCCGGCCATCCAGCAGAGACGCAGGGCCGTGCTCCGGCCGCACTTCTCCGCCTGGGGCCGGGCGCTGAGGAGCAGGGAGCCCGCCAGGGAGGAGAGCCCGATGAGCACGCTGAACACGGAGGTCCAGAGCTCCGGGGTCAGCAGCTTGTCAAAGAGGTAGGAGGGAGCTCCGGCCACGTCGGTCTTGACGAAGTAGGGCAGGAAGTTCCCGCTCAGGGGAGCGAAGAAGAAGTTGATAAAGAGGATGGCTCCCATGAGGGCCAGAATGGGCTTCTGGGTCTTCAGATAGCGGAGGCCGTCCCCCATGTCCGCGGCCATGAGCCGGAGGCTCATCCGCTCCTCCGAGGGCTTATGCGCGTAACGGATGAACATCTCCGAAACGCCTGAAAGGACGTAGCAGACGCCTACGATGGCGAAGAGGAGCGTGATGGGCAGGGCGGCGTAGAGGATTCCCGCCAGCACCACGCCGAAGATGCTCTGCAGAGAGCCTCGGACGGAGAAATAGGCGTTGGCTTGCTGGAGCCGATCCTCCTCCACGATGTGGGGCGGGAGGGCGTTGGCCGCCGGAGAGAAAATGCCGCTGACCGCGTTCCCCAGGATGCCCACGGCGAAGAGAATGACGATGTGGGCGGTATTGCTTCGGAACAGAAGCATGAGCAGGGTGGCGGCCAGGATCAGCCCGCCCTTGCCATAGTCGCAGAGGAACATGATCTTCGCCTTGTTGTACCGATCTCCCAGAACCCCGCCCACGGGGGTGCAGAGCAGCAGCACCCCGCCGCAGAGGGCCAGGTAGAGCCCCTGGAGGAAGGCGTTGTTGCCGCTGATCTCCAGAATATAGAAGCTGACGGCAAAGCTGTAGAGCACGGCCCCCAGCTCCGAGACCAGGGCGCCGAAGAAGACGAGACGGAAATTCCGGTTTTTGAATACGTTTTCGCTCACAGGAGTTTTCTCTTCCATGGGCTTCGGCCGCCTTTCCGGTTGGTTTTGTTCCGGGCGTATTATACCACAGACCCCGCGGAATTGGAAGACGCTGTCCATACGAGTCGGTTATTTTTTTCTGTATTACGGATCCCGGCGGAGAAAAAAGAAGAGCGATCAGGAGACGGTTCCGCGATAGATCTGTTGATCGCAGAACCGTTCCCTGATCGGCAAAACCGCTCCCGGATGGACAGCTGACCGGGATTCGAAGAGCGGAACGAAGCTCCGGCTCAGAGCACGGCGGAATCGAGCCGCCAGACGTGGAAGGGGTTTTCCTCGAACAGGCCCCCGAAAATAAAGCCGTGGGTGTCGGGGACCCGGTTTTCCAGAACGCAGATTTGCTCCGCCTCTGCCCGTACCCGGGTAAAGACGCCCCCGTCGTGGGCCTTGTGGCGGGAAATCACACTGCCTGCCGGGTCAAATACCGTCAGTTGGGTTTGCCGCTCGTTGACGCCGAGGAAGCGCCCGTCGGGCAGAACCGCATGGATGAAAACCGGGACCTCCGGCCTGGTCTCCGTCATCGCCCCGGTGCGCAGATCATAGCGCTGAAGGACGCGGGTAATAATGTGCTGATTCCACAGGATCGGCCCGACGACGTATTGATAGTGGGCCGAAAACGTAAGGCCTGTATTTTCAGCGCAGCCCCAGCGGGCGCTTTCCTGCAGTTCCTCGTCCAGCAGGACGATCTCATGCCGATTCGCGATATAGGCAAAGCGCTTCAGCGCGTCCACCCAAAGCAGATCCTCCAGGTTTTCTGCTGCCGGGACTCGGCGGGAGCAGCGCAGCGCGCCGGTTTCCCCGTTGATGCGGTCTATGAGGGCGTCCCTGGAAGCACAGGCATTTCCTGAGAAATAGATCGTGATCGTTCCGTCCGTCGCGGTGTGACATACGCTCGGGAACTTCTGGCCCTCCGCAAGGGGGTGCTGCCAAAGGAGGCTGCCGTCGGGCCGCAGACAGACGGCCTCCCAGCCGGTGTAGTCCTGTCTCGGGCCTGCCGGCGTCTGTACGGTCACATAGCGGCCAATCAGACAGACAAAGTCCCCGGCTCCGGTGACCCACAGCGGCTCGAAGACCGCGGTCTCGGGGAGCTTCCGGTCCAGCAGAGTCCCGTCGGCGTGGGAATAGAGCAGAAAGCGCTCCGCCGTATCGCCGCCCTCGCCGAAGATGACCCGGTGAAAGGCCAGCTCCGGATGCTGCGGTACGGAGCAACGGGAAAGCCCAAAGTCATACAGCAGCGAGCTCGTGTCATAGTTTCTCCAGGCGGAACGGATCCGCTCGTACAGGCCCAACTGGGCCTGCCAATCCCGGGGCCATTCCTCCACGGGCAGCTCTGTCAGGACGCATTGGTTTTTCCGCTTCCGCAGGGCCGCTTCCCGGGCCTTGATTTCCCGCAGGAGGGCGTCGCTGCGGGGTACGACCCGGGGCTCGAACTCCGGATGGTCCAGCAGAGCCGTTCCCACGGTCTCCTCCAACAGCAGGACCTGCTCCTCCAGCTCGACGCAGCGGGCGGCGTACCGAAAGGCCTGGCCCGCCAGCTTGTCGCCGAAGAGGGCGTCCAGGGCCTTGCCCAGCTTCGCCCAGGACTCGCCGCTGCGGCAGCCCGCGGCCTTTTTTCCCTCCCGGTAAAGGGCGCAGTAGAACAGGTCGTCGTCGAAGTAATCGAACAGCAGGGCCGCGGCCTCGGGACGGCCTTTGGTCAGCTTCTTCGCCAGCTTTTCCAGGGCCGAAGCCTGCGACGCGTTCGGCGTCAAAACGTCGAGCCAGGGCGGATTGTTGTCCCGCAGGACCGTTTCGCCGCCCAGAACGGCGGCCAGTGCATCCCGTTCGATCCCCCGCAGATGCAGGGTTGCGGTTGAGGTGCCCATTGCAGTTCCTCCTCGTCTGGTTTGTCGGTTGGCGGTACGCCTTTGCGGCCGCCCGGGGTTTCGCTGATGCTCAGAAGGGCAAAGCAAATGCGGAAAGCTATACGCAGGGGAAGAAGCCGCCGTAGTTCGCGAAGATCTGATCCAGAAGCTCCCGTTCGGCCTGGGAGATGTTCAGATACTTCCCGGAGCTGCAGTCTTTGATGATGCGGCAGGTATCGCAGGCGGGACAAAAGACGCGCCCGTTGATTTCAAAGGAAACGTCTTTCGTAAAGCCGCAGGACGGGGTGTCGAAGGAGAGGGCTTTGCCTTCTACGATCCCGCGAAGCTGCGCCGCTTCCGCTTCGGGAAGCGATACGTCTGCCGATACGTCCATATAGTGAAAGCGAAGAGTGACAGGGGCGTCCTCCCGGAGCGTGACGCGGCTGCAGGCGCACAATCCCAGCAGAAGCGCTCCGATCAGGCAGAGAATGACGAGCTTTTTCATGGGGGATCTCCTTTCGTCCAGGCAGTTCTTCGGATGTGCGGGGCTTTGCCGGCTCCGGTCAGCAAAGCGCCGCCTCTGTTTCTGTAGACGCGCTGCGGGCCGAAAAGGTTGACAGAGTACGGAATCTTTTTTCCGCGGCGTTTTTTCTCTGCCTGAAATCCGCAAAAGCACTTGACACAATATATATAATGATATAATATAATATAGACAACAAGATACAATAAAAGCTAAAACGACATGACATCGTGCCGGCGGCAATATTGCTGATTCGATCCGGAAAGAAAACCCGCCTGCAATCCGCTGAACGGACGTTCGTGTTGGCTGAAACCTGTAACCGTACCGAAAGGAGTACCCCATGGCTGATTATATGATCGCGACCTCTTCCACCTCCGACCTGCCCCGCAGCTGGCTTGAGGCCCACCGGATCCCGTTTATTCCCTACTCCTACACCGTGGGAGACAAGGCGTTTGAGGACGACTGCCGGGAGGAGAGCCGCCAGGCGGTCTATACCGGCATGCGCAAGGGCGACCGGCTGAAGACCTCCATGATCAATGAGTTTACGTACTACGATTTTTTCAAGAAGCTGCTGGATACCGGCAAGGACGTGATTTTCCTGGACATGTCCCAGAAGATGTCCGTATCCTTCGCCAACGCCAACAAGGCGGCGGAGGAGATCCGCAGGGAGTACCCGAAACAGAGACTCTATGTGATGGACACGCTCTGCATCTCCGGCGGCCTGGGACTGCTGGTGGAGCATATGGTGGAGCGCATGGAAGCGGGCATGAGCTTTGACGAAGTGATCGCCTGGGGCGAACAGAACAAGCTGAAAATCGCCCACCGCTTTACCGTGGACGATTTGAACTATCTGAAGGCGGGCGGCCGGGTCTCCAACGCGGCGGCCCTGGTGGGCTCCGTGCTGAACATCAAGCCGGTGCTCTACGTACCGGATCGGGGCACGCTGGACGTGGCCAAAAAGGTCCGGGGCCGCAAGGCTGCGCTGAAGACCATCCTGGACGGGGTCCTCCATGACCTGAGCCAGGTGGAAGACCTGTCAAAGCTGCGCATTCATATCCTGCAGGCGGACTGCAGGGAAGACGCCGAGACCGTGCGGGACGGGATCCTGAAGGCATATCCCCAGGTGAGCAGGATCACCATCACCGGCCTGGGCGTGGTCATCGGCGCCCACTGCGGCCCGGGCCTGCTCACCGTCTTCTACCTCTGCAACGGAAGAAATCCGGAATAATATCAGGAAAGAAAGCAAAAGCGCATCCCGCATTGCCTTGAAGAACCAGCATGACGATTACAATAGTTTGCGACGTATTAGGGAAAGAAAACAACGGCACCACCATCGCGGCCATGAATCTGATCCGCTCCCTGCAGGAGCGCGGACATACGGTGCGCGTGGTCTGCTCCGATCCGGAGCGGGCCGGCAAGGAGGGATTTTACGTCGTACCGCAAATGAATTTGGGACCCCTCAACGGCTACGTAGCCAAAAACGGCGTGGCGCTCTCACGGCCGGACCGCAATATTCTGGAGGCCGCGCTCAACGGCGCCGATCATGTGCATATTATGATACCCTTTGCCCTGGGCGTGGAAGCGGCAAAGCTCGCGCGAAACAAAGACCTGCCGCTGACCGCCGGTTTCCACTGCCAGGCGGAAAACTTCACGGGACACATTTTCCTGAAGGACGTTGCGCTTGCCAGCCGGATCACCTACCGCGTCTTTTACCGCACTCTGTACCGCTACTGCGACCTGATCCACTATCCCTCGCAGTTCATCTGCGACACCTTTGAAGCCGTCGTCGGACCGACGCCCCACCGCGTCATCTCCAACGGCGTGCACCGGAGCTTTCGCCCGGAGGCCGTGGAGAAGCCGGAGGGACTGCGAAAGCGCTTCGTTGTGCTGTTCACCGGCCGCTACAGCCCGGAAAAAAGCCATGATGTGCTGATCGACGCCGTTGCCCTCTCCCGCCACCGGGAGGAGATTCAGCTGATCTTTGCCGGCGCCGGTCCCCGCAGGGACGCGCTGATCCGCCGCGCACAGAAGCGGGGCATCCCCATGCCGATTATGAAGTTTTTCGACCGAAAAACGCTCATCGACGTCATCAACTGCGCCGATCTCTACGTCCATCCGGCGGAGATCGAGATTGAAGCCATCTCCTGCCTGGAGGCGATCGCCTGCGGCAAGGTTCCGCTGATCGCCGACTCTCCCCGCAGCGCCACCCGCTATTTTGCGCTTACGGAGCGCAATTTGTTCCACTATAACGATCCGCGGAATTTGGCGGAGAAGCTGGACTGGTGGCTGGAGCATCCGCAGGAGCGCAAGGCCTGTTCCGAGCGCTACCTCGGCTACGCGGAGCAGTTTGACTTTACGCGCTGCATGGATCGGATGGAGGAAATGATCATCGAGGCAGGGGAGAGGCACCGTGAAAAATGAACGTGTGATTTATTATTCCGATCCGCTGCATGACGACTTTGCGAATAACGGCATCAACACCCGCCCCGTGCCCGGAGATTTTTGCTATGTTCACACGTCCCTCGGCTGGCGGATCCTGAGCTTTATCGTCTACTACGTTATCGCCTTTCCGCTGGTCTGGCTCACAGCGAAGCTGGTGCTGGGATTGAAATTTGAGAACCGGAAGGTGATGCGAAAGCTGGGCGGACAGGGCTTCTTCCTCTATGGCAACCATACGCAGATTCTCGACGCCTACGTTCCGTCCCTGGCGGCGTTTCCGAAGAAGGCCTATATCGTTGCCAATCCGGACGCAGTCTCCATCCCGGGCCTCCGGCACATCGTAATGATGCTCGGCACGCTTCCGGTTCCCTCGGAGCTATCCGGCTTCCGCCGCTTTTTGGAGGCGATCTCCACCCGCTGCAGGCAGGGCGCCTGCGTAGCGGTCTATCCCGAAGCGCACATCTGGCCCTGGTACACGGGGATCCGGCCCTTTCCGGACACCTCCTTCCGCTACCCCGTGATAACCGGCGCCCCGGCCGTCGCCATGGTGACGACCTACCGCAAGCGCAAAGGACTGTTCGCCCTGTGCAAAAAACCCGGTATGACCGTGACCTTCTCGGAGATCCTTTGGCCAGATCCGGCTCTGCCTCCCCGGCAGGCACAGACCGAGCTCCGCCGCCGGGCCTTCGAGTTTATGGACGAGACCGCCCGCAGCAGGCCCCAGATCTGTTATATCCGCTACGAGCAAAAAGCGGCGGAGGATCGGCAGGAGGCGTCATACGAATAGTTGATTGAAGGGTTCGAAAGCGTTGCGAGGGGAAATTGCGCCGGACGAGGCGGAGGACGCAGGCCGGCCTGCCCGAAAAACAGAACACGCAAAAGCCCTCTGCTGCCTTGCGGCAAAGGGCTTTTTCAGCGTTTTCGCCCGGAGGCGCTTGCGTTCGCCAAAACGGGCCGGGATCAGCTTCGCGCTTCGGCGCCCTCCAGCTTTTTCCGATAGGAACGGCGTCTCTTGTGGATCACCTCGTCGAAGCGCTTCCAGGTATTGCGCATCGCGTAATTGTCCTCCAGGTTCAGGTTGGTCTCGGCGTATTCGATGCCGTCTTCTTTCAGCATCCGGAGAAGCTCCGCCGCGATGATCGCGCTGACGCCCTTGTTCAGATACGCGGGGGCGACGGCGATCAGACCGAGATCCAGCACGGTCGGCTTTTTGATGGCTTTAAGGAGCCGCACGAGGGCGGCGGGGGTCAGATGCCCGCGGGACTTCTGCACCGCGGCGGCGATGGACGGGAAGCAGATCCCGAGACAGACGAGCTTTTCATTCTCGTCGAGGATGACCGCCACGTGCTTCAGATCGATGATCAGCTTGAAGTTGGAGATCATCATCTTTTTCATCCCATCGGTGAAGGGGACCGAGCCGTAGATGTTCTCATAGCCTACGTCGAGCAGTTCAAAGAAGCTGTCGGCGTACTTGCGGAGAAAGTCGTTGACGTTTTTTGCCCGGCCGAAATGCAGGTGGTAGCGCTGCATGATATAGGCGGCCATCTTGGCAAGGGAGCCGTCGTCGTCCTTGGGCGCGTAGAGCCTGGACTCCAGCCAGTCGACCTCTTTTTCGTATCCGAGGGCTTCGATCTGCTGCTGATAGTAGGGGGCGTTATACTGCTCCTCGAAGGTCGAAAGCCGGTCAAAGCCCTCGACCAGCAGACCTTCCCGTTCGAGGTCGGAGTAGCCCAGCGGACCGCAGACGGTGTCCATCCCCTTGCTCAGCGCCCAGGATTCGAGCGCGCCGAAGAGCGCTTCCGAGACCGCGCTGTCGTCGATCGCGTCAAAACGCGTGAAGCGGCAGCGCTTCTCTCCGGTCTTTTCGTTGGAGGCGCGCTGGATGATGCCCTCGATCCGGCCGACCGGCTTGTCGCCGTCGTAAGCCAGGAAGAAGACCGAGTCGCAGGTGTCCCGATAGACGTAGTCGGAGCGGAAGATCTTTTTCTCGTCACCGTAGAGCGGGGGGACGAAATACGGGTTGTTCCGGTAGAGATTCAGCGGGAAGTTCAAAAACTCCCGCTGTTGTTTTTTTGTCGTAACCTCTTTGATCGTGATCATGGCGTCACCTGTGAATGGCGTGGAAGCAGACGCCCACCGTGTCCGGGCCGCAGTGGCTGCCCGCTGTCGGGTTGACGTCCGCCGTCAGGACGGAGAGCCCGTCCCCGTACTTTTCTTTCAGGGCGGCGACGATCTTCTCGGCGATCTGCGGCGCGTCGGCGTGACCGACGATCACGCGGTGGCCGCAGACGTCGTCACCCAGCTCGTCCACGCGGGAGAGCAGCCGTTTGATGGCGTTGCTTCTGCCGGTCTCTTTGCCGACGCTCACCATTTTCCCGTTGGTGTCCATGCAGATGATGGGGCGGATGCCCAGGATGGATCCCATGGTCCCCGCGATCCCGCTCACCCGGCCGCTCCGCGCAAAGAATTTCAGATCGTCCGCGAAGAAATACACGGCAAAGCGGTCAACTTCTTTTTCCGCCCACGCAAGGACTTCCTCCGGCGTTTTGCCCGCCTTGAAGAGATCGCCGATCTCCAGGGCGATATTCAGGCTGATGATGGTGATGCCCTTGGTATCGACCTCATAGAACTTCCGGTCGGGGTATTTTTCCTTCAGCGCGCTGACAGCCGCGTCCATCGCGTCGAAGGTGGCGGTCATCGCCCGCGAAAAATGCACGTAGAAAATATCGCGGCCCGCCGCGAATTCCGGCTCGAAATAGGCGATATATTTCTCGCTGCTGATGGCGCTGGTGGTCGGAAGCACGCCGGAGCGGAGCATCTGATAGAACTCGTGGGCGTCGAAGCGGTCAAAGTCCTCGTAGGGAAATACCGTTTTGCCCTTTGCGCTGTAGGGCATGCTGATGAGCCGATAACCGTATTCCTTCGCCTGCGCGGGGGTCATGTCGGTGTCGGTATCCGTGAACAGTGTAATCATGTTGTCCTCCTTATCGGATCATAAATGTATAGTCGTAGATCGGCTGACCGCCGTTTACCGTGATCCATTCCGTGTCCGGGAAGCGATCCGCAAGCCTGCCGGCAAGCACTTCGGCTTCCTGCTGCGTTTTCTCCTCGCCGAAGAGGAGGATCACCACGTCGGGCGGCGCCTCTTTTGTCCCTTCAAACAGCCGGTACACCGCCTCGTCCTCGGAGCGGTCCGCCACGAGGATCCGCTCGCGGTCAAAGCAGAGCCAGTCTCCCTCGTTCACCGCAGCGCCGTCCTCCGTGGTGCAGGGCCGGATCGCCCGGGCCACGTGAACGGTGCGCCCGAGGCCGCGTGCGGAGCAAAAGCGCTCGGTCAGCTCCTCCGGCGTCAGCGCGTCGTCAAACAGCGAGAGCGCCTGGTAGCAGTGGCCCAGGTCTTCGCTGTCGATCAGGATCACCCGACAGAAGCTGCACATTTCCTTGGCCTGGTTTGCCGCCAGGAAGACGTTTTTGTGATTCGGGAAAACAAAGACTGTTTCCGCGCCCGCCTGACGGATCCCGTTCAGAATATCCTGCGCGGAGGGGTTCATGCTCCGGCCGCCGTCGACGACCGTGCAGCCGCCGTCGGCCAGCAGCTGCTTGACGCCCTCGCCGCAGGCCACGGCGACCAGGCCGTATTTGTTCTTGCGCTCGGGGATCTCAAACTCGTTCGCCACCGTCGATTCGCTGTGCATGACGGACATGTTTTCGATCTTGATCGTGAGGAATTCGCCGGCCCGGTGCGCCGCGGCCAGCACCCTTTCGGGGGAGAAGGTATGGACGTGGACCTTGACGAGATTGCCGTTGGCAAAGGCGACCACCGAGCTGCCCTCGGCATTGAGGAAGGCTTTGAAGTCTTCCAGCGAAAAGGACTCTTTTTCCTTCAGTTGGAGGATAAACTCGGTGCAGTACCCAAGCAGTTCGTCGTCCGCGCTCAGTTCATGGATCTTTGTCCCGCCGGAGCGCACGGTATAGGAGTCGCCGCTTTCCAGCGCGTCCTTCATTCCCTCGAGGATGCACAAAAATCCGGCGCCTCCGGAATCCACGACGCCCGCGTTTTTCAGGACCGCCAGGAGCTCGGGGGTCTTCTTCAGAGACTGGGCGGCGGCGGGGACGGCCGCGTCGAAAAAGGTTTCAAAATCGGCGGGCGTGCTGGCCTTGGCCGCGTCTGTGGTCTCGCGCATGACGGTCAGGATCGTGCCCTCCTTGGGGCTGGAAACCGCGGCGTAGGCTTCCGCGACGCCGCGCTCGAATCCGGAGGCGAGATCGTCCGCCGTGATCACGTCGCCGCGCTCCGAGACAAAGCGGTTCATCCCATAAAAAAACCGGGACAGGATCACCCCGGAGTTGCCCCGTGCGCCGTAAAGCATCCCTTTGGACAGCTCGTCGCAGACCGCGGGCAGCTCCTCGTCCGCCGCCGTCTGTTCGAGGCCGCTTTGGAGGGTCATCTGCATATTGTCGCCCGTGTCGCCGTCCGGCACCGGGAAGACGTTCAGTTTATTGATCCGGACACAGTTTTCCGCAAGGCGCTTCAGTCCTCCCGACAGGAGCACCCGGTAGCTTTGCCCGGTGATTTGTTTCGTTGGCATGGAAATTGGTTCCTTTCTGTTTTCTGCCGCGCCGGGTCCTGCCGGCGGGCAAGGGATCAGGGATTGCCCTCGGCGCCGCGCCGGACGATGGTCCGATCCTGCCCGTCCCGCACGAAGTCCACGATGCAGCCGATGTTCGTGTCAAGGGCCTCGCAGATGCGGCACAGCACCGACAGCGACACTTCCTTGTTCCGGATCAGCTTCGTCATGGTGTTGGGTGAGATCTTCCCGATCCGCCGCAGCTCCGCACGGCTCATTTTTTTATCGGTCAACAGGGTCCAGAGCCTGTTATAAGATACCGGCATACCGTTCTCCTTTCGACAAAATCCATCTTGATTTGACTCAACAAAGTGCAGTATAACACAGTTTCCGGTCGGAGACAAGAGAAATTTCGCAATTTCTTGCGAAATTTGCGGGGAAACGGAGTCTCAGAGCGAACTCCGCTGTGGAAAACTTTGGGAATTCACGAATTGTGTGGCTTTTCTTGTTGAAATTTCCCGCGTCCAGTGCTATATTTTAGATGGCATAATTCAGTGATTTTTAGGAATCTCGCACCAATTGCTTTTTGAAAGATTGAAAGGATTTGCAGTACGGATAATGGCACGCTCAATTCGCAAAAATATCGCAACTCGAAAATACAATATCCCGACGCGGTTTTCCTGGTGGCTTTATCACCTGATCGTAAAGTTTTTCGTCGCGTTCAGATATAATCCGCATTATGTCATAAAGGATGACGTCAGGGACTGCAAAGGTCCTTGCTTTATCATCTGGAACCATCTGGCCAGGATCGATCACGTATTTATCGAGCAGGCAACTTACCCCAAAAGAGTCAACATCATCGCGTCCTACACGGAATTTTTCAGAAGACATTTGCACACGGTGTTCAAAATGGGTGATGTGCTCCCGAAAAAGATCTACACCTTGGACCTGGTGTCCATGAGAGCCATCGATTCGATCATCAAAAAGGGAGGCTGCGTTGCGTTTGCGGCGGAGGGCATGCACTCGATCTACGGAACGAATCAGCCCATTGTCCCCGGCACCGGCAAATATCTGAAACATTACGGGATTCCCGTCTATTTCCTGAAGCTGAGGGGCAGCTACCTGACGCAGACCAGAGTGTTCAACGAGGCGCGCAAGGGCAGAGTCGACGTCGAGCTTTCGCTCCTGTTCACGCCTGAAGACCTCGCAAGGATGACGCAGGAGGAGATCAACGACAAGATCAACGAGGCGTTCCGCTACGACGCATACGCGTGGCAGAAGCAGCAAAAGATCAAGTGGAAGCACAAATCGGGCATGTGCTCGCGGCTGTCCGACATCTGCTACCGCTGTCCGAAGTGCGGCGCGGAGCTTGAAATGATCTGCGAGCCGGAATTCGTGAAATGCAGCAAATGCGGCAACGGCTTTACCGTCAACGACTATTACGAGATGATCCCCCTCGACGACAGCTGCGTGATCCCCGAATCTCCGTCGAAATGGGTAGCCATGGAGCGCGAGATCGTCATCCGCGAGATCCGCGAGGATCCGGAGTATTCATTCACGGCGCGGGGCAAGCTGGGCGATCTGCCGGATACCAGATATCTGAGGCATTTTGCGACGACTGAACTCTGCGGGGAAGGCGAATTCACCGTCGATCACAGCGGCGTCCACTACAAAGGCACCCGTCGCGGCGAGCCGTGGTCCTTCGATCTGCCATACACGCTGGTCTATTCGCTTCCGATCATGACGGACACCTCCAAGTTCGGCTTTTACGTCAATGGCGAATACTACGAATTCTACCCGGATATCCCGTGCACCGGGAAGGTCCTCCTGCTTACGGAGGAGATGCACCGTCTTCATGTCAACACATGGAAGAATTTCAGCTGGTTCGATTATGCTTACCCCGAAAAAGCGGGGCAAGCACCGACCGTGGTATAAACACAGAAAAGGCGTCGGCGTTGTCAGCCGGCGTCCGGCCTGCTGAAAAGCCGCAGAAAATCAAAAATATGATATTGAGA
>CAMOLY010000014.1 GCA_946619065.1 uncultured Clostridia bacterium
CGCGCCGGATCTCCCGGTTGAAGCGGTCCACCGCGCGGCTGGCGCGCTGCATGACCGGATAGGCGAGAGAATCCTTTGTGATCGCTGCGTTCTGACGCCCCTTGTCGGTAATCTGATAACCGCCCTCGCAGGGCGCCAGATGTCCCGACTCGACCATCTGCGGAACGGCCTGCATCACGTCGAAGTAGCTGAGCTTGTCGTCCTGCAGACACAGTTCGTATATTTTTTGCAGATCCACCGGGTAGATGACCCGGTTCATCACGTAAAGGATCAGGATTTTCACATCGAGCATATCTTTGATAAAGCCATGATGCTCCATTGCCGGCCCCCCTTGTGGATATTCATGATTATGCGGTCATGGCGCAGCCATGCCGCGGTCGTTTTCCAGCAGAATGCTCCGGATGCTTTGCACCTGCGCTTCCGTAACGCCGACGGTTTCAGTCAGGAAGTGCTCAATCTGTTCGTTGATGGAGCTGCCGGGGTAGCCGGCCAGCCCGTTCTGAACCACTCGGATGTGGGTCAGATCCTCATATCCGGAAGTCATAAAGCCGCTCAGCGCGTATTCGAAATTCATCTGCTCCTCGGGGACGCCGAGCAGTCCCTGCAGGAGATAGACGATTGTGCCCGTGCGGTCGGAGCCGTAGGTGCAGTGCAGGTACATCGGATAGTTGTTTGCATCGGCCAGATCCTCGAAGATCTGACGCAGGATGGGGAAAAACTCCGCGCGGAAGATCTGCGCGTAAGCCGGGCAGTTGTAGAAACGGTGCCCGACGTCCTTCCCCAGGCGGGAGATGTAATTTCCGGTATAGATCTGGCTGGCCCGCAGATCAAAATCATAGCGGAAGCCGAAGCTCCCTGTTTCCTCCGGGTTCTTCAGATAATACCCCGTCTCCTCCAGACCGTCGATCTCGGTGCCGCGGATGATCATCCCTTCCCGGACCCGCTTCCCGTCGGCTGTCAGATATCCGCCGATGTCGCGCGTGTTTTGCACACCGGTGAAGCGGAGGAAGCGGTTGGTATCCGCGGTCCGGAAGAAGCCGTCTACCGTGTTGGTTACGTCTCCTTCGGTAACGGTTACGGTATAGACGTAATTGCTGCCGGTTTTGAGATTGGGAATCTCAAGCTCGGTTTTTCTGGGGTCCAGCTCATAGGTCTTTCCGTCGAGACTCAGAACGGCGCTGGCATCCGGACGCATCGAATAGCGGAAAGAATAGGAAAGGTACGGGGAAGCGCCGGAGCGGATCGCGTCCTTCAGCGACAGATTGCCCTCATATACGGACTGCATGGCGCTCGAGCAGAGGTATACCGGCGAATTGTCCTGCGGCAGATTGATCGTTGCCGTCTGCGGTGTGCCGCCGGCAGACGCGGACGCCGCAGATTCTTCGGCAGCGCCGGCCGATCTGCCGAAGACGGCAAGAAGCACGGCAGCCAGAATCAGAATGCCGAGGAGAATGCCGCCGACCACGAGCTGCCGCTGTTTCTTTGTCAGCTTCGCGCGTTTTTTCGTGCGCTTGCGCTCCGGCTTTTGGTAGCTGCCATCCACCAGGACGCCGTTCTCGTCAAATTTGTAGATCCCGCGCTTAAGCAGACCGTTGGCCATGTCTCGGTGAACGTCCTTGTGGTGACCGCAGACCAGCTCTCCGTCATGTCCGGCGTAGTAAATCTTTCCGTCCACGCAGACAGCGCCGGCGTGGATGGGCTCACCGTTCTCACAATAGATCAGATAACCCTGTTCGTCTTCGATGATTTCGCCGTTTTCGTGCTTGTTGACTGTGCTCATTGGTCCTTTTCCACCCTGTCGTGTTCTTCGCGCGGCATCTCCCGCCAAACCGTTCTCTTGACGATCGACGTGTAGCTCTGAATGATCTTGACGACCTTCATGCTGACGTGTTCATCCGTATAGTCCGGAACGGGGATCCCGGTATCGCCCGCCCGGATCGCCTCCACGGCGGTGCGGACCGCCGGAAGCAGAGAACCGGCGGAGATTCCCGCAATCACGAAGCAGCCTTGCTCCAGCGCCTCCGGCCGCTCAGTCGAGGTGCGGATGCAGACCGCGGGGAAGGGGCGGCCCACCGAGGTAAAGAAGCTGCTCTCCTCCGGAAGCGTTCCGGAGTCCGAGACGACCGCAAAGGCGTTCATCTGCAGATGATTGTAGTCGTGGAAGCCCAGCGGCTCGTGGGCGATCACCCGCGGGTCAAGCCGGAAGCCGGTTTGCTCCAGACGCTTGCGGCTGCGGGGGTGGCAGGAGTATAGGATCGGCATGTCATAGCTCTCGGCAAGCCGGTTGATCGCGGTGAACAGCGACCGGAAATTCTCTTCCGTGTCGATGTTTTCCTCCCGGTGGGCAGATAGAAGCATATACCGTTTCGGCTCCAGATTCAGCCGGGTGAGAATGTCGCTGGCCTCGATCTGCGCCAGATTATCGTGCAGAACCTCCGCCATCGGCGAGCCGGTCACGAAGGTGCGCTCCTTCGGGCAGCCGCATTCAGCCAGATACCGCCGCGCGAACTCGGAGTAGGGAAGGTTGACGTCGGAGATGATGTCCACGATCCTGCGGTTCGTCTCCTCCGGCAGACACTCATCCTTGCAGCGGTTTCCGGCCTCCATGTGGAAGATGGGAATGTGCAGGCGCTTGGCCGGAATCGCACTCAGACAGGAGTTTGTATCGCCCAGAATCAGCAGGGCGTCCGGCTTGAGCTGCACCATCAGCTGATAGCTGGAGGCGATGATATTCCCGATGGTCTGCCCCAGGTCGGATCCGACTGCGTCCAGATAGACGTCCGGCGGATCCAGCCGCAGGTCCCGGAAGAAAATCCCGTTGAGGGTATAGTCGTAATTCTGGCCGGTGTGGGCGAGAATGCAGTCGAAATAGCGGCGGCAGCGGGTGATCGTCGCCGACAGGCGGATGATCTCCGGCCGGGTGCCGACAATAATCAGCAGCTTGAGCCTGCCGTCGTTGCGGAATTGCACGGAATCCCTGTGCTCCATTTCAATCGTTCCCCTTTTCCAGAACAGGCTCTCGGAAGGTGTCCGGGTGTTCCGGGTCGAAGCGCTCGTTGGCCCACATGACGGTGACCAGGTCTTCGGTTTCCGAGAGATTGATAATATTGTGTGTCCAGCCGGGAAGCATGTGGACGGCCTCGATGCGGTCGCCGCAGACCTCAAAGTTCAGGATCTCGTCGGTCCCGATCTTTCGCTCCTGAATCAGGCCGTGACCGGAGACGACGATGAAGAACTCCCACTTCGAGTTGTGCCAATGCTCGCCCTTCGTGATGCCCGGCTTGCTGATGTTGACGGAGATTTGCCCGCTGTCCGCCGTTTTCAGCAGCTCTGTGAAGCTGCCCCTTGCGTCGCAGTTCATCCGGAGCGGGAAGCAGACCCGTTCCTCCGGCAGGTCGGAGAGATAGGCGGAATACAGTTTTTTCGCGAAGCTTCCGTCCGGGATCCGGGGGAGCAGCAGGGTTTCCGGCTGGGCGCGGAAGGTGCGCAGCAGCTCCACGATTTCCCCGAGCGTCGCCCGGTGCGAAACCGGGACGCAGCAGTATCGCCCGTCCGGTTTCAGGACCGGCGTCAGCCCGTCGAAGTCGCAGCGGCAGGCCTCGCCGCGGAGGGCGGCGAACATCTCGTCCACCAGATCGTCGATGTAGACCAGCTCCAGCTCCACCGAGGGGTCGCTGACCGTGATGGGCAGATCCCGGGCAATGTTGTGGCAGAAGGTGGCCACCGCGGAATTATAGCCCGGGCGGCACCATTTGCCGAAGAGATTCGGAAAGCGGTAGACCAGCACCTCTGCGCCGGTCTCGGCGGCGTAGCGGAAGAACTCCTCCTCGGCGGCCAGCTTGCTCTTGCCGTAGTCCGAACCGGCGAACCGTCCGAGCAGGGAAGCCTGCGCGGAGGAGGACAGCAGGACCGGGCAGCGGTTGCCATGCTGCCGCAAAAGCGCCAGAACCCGCTCGGAAAAGCCGAGATTGCCGGACATGAATTCCGACCGGTCCTTCGGCCGGTTGACCCCGGCCAGATGGAAGACGAAATCCGCCCCGGCGCAGCCCTCCTCCAGAACCGATTCCGGCGCATCCAGATCGTATTCCCAGATGGTTCCGATCTGCAGATCCCCGCGTGAGCGGTCCTTGCCGTCACGGACGTTCTTCAGCGCGCAAACCAGATTTTTGCCGACAAAGCCCTTCGCACCCGTAATCAGAACGTTCATCGGCGTTCCTCCCAGGCTGCGAGCTCGTCCCGGATATAGGCCAGACTCAGCAGCTTCCGCTTCGTCTGCTCGATGTCGAGCTGCTCGGTGTTGCTGGAGTTGAATTCGCGCAGCGTGTTCCGCTCTGCGTCTCCCGTGATGAAGTAGCGGTCATAGTTGAGATCGCGCTTGTCGCAGGGCACCCGGTAGAAGCTGCCGAGATCGACGGCGTGGGCGCACTCCTCGTTGGTCAGAAGCGTCTCATACATCTTTTCCCCGTGACGGATGCCGATCTTCCGGATCGGATTATCCGCGTGGAAGAGCTCCAGCAGCGCCTTTGCCTGGGTCTCAATCGTGCAGGCAGGCGCCTTCTGGACCAGAATATCCCCGTTCTCTCCGTGTTCAAACGCAAAGAGCACGAGATCAACGGCCTCGTCCAGCGACATGATAAAGCGCGTCATCGACGGCTCGGTCACGGTCAGCGGCTTTCCGGCCTTGATCTGCTCGATCCAAAGGGGAATGACGCTCCCGCGGGAGCACATCACGTTTCCGTAGCGCGTGCAGCAGATTTTCATGCGGCTGCTGCTCCGGCTCTTTGCCACCACGACCTTCTCCATCATCGCCTTGCTGGTGCCCATTGCGTTGATCGGATAGGCAGCCTTGTCGGTGGAAAGGCAGATTGCTGCCTCCACGCCGGCGTCAATGGCCTCGCTGAGAACGTTGTCGGTGCCCAGGACGTTGGTCCTGACCGCCTCCAGTGGGAAAAACTCGCAGGACGGCACCTGCTTAAGAGCGGCGGCATGGAAGATAAAGTGAACGCCGTGTATCGCGTCCCGGATCGAATTCCGGTCCCGGACATCGCCGATATAGAACTTGATTTTTCCGGCGTTCTCCGGATCGCTCTGCTGGAAGGCGTGGCGCATATCGTCCTGCTTCTTCTCGTCGCGGGAGAAAATACGGATCTCGCAGATGTCGGTTTTCAGAAAGCGGTTCAATACCGCGTTGCCAAAGGAGCCGGTACCGCCGGTGATCAACAGGGTCTTCCCGGTAAAGGCGCTCATGCTGTTCATCTCACTTCCGAATAAAATCACTCCCCGTTCTCGGGGCGGATGGTTTTTCCGATGTTCCACAGGTGCGCGACCTTGCGGGCGGCTTCTTCTCTTCCCTTCCGTCCGCGGTATTCGCATGGCGCGGTCTGCGCGCCGCAGTCCAGGCACATCACGTACCAGCAGAATCCGTTTTCTTCCTCCAGCAGGCCGGGTCCGCCGCAGTTCGGGCAGGGCTGGAGCTCGATGTCTTCAAAGATACTCAAGATTGTTTCCTCCGTTTCGGATCATATCTCTGGATATATTATCATACCACACAATCCCTTTCAATGCAAGAAAAAAGGTGCGGATGGCGGAGAATCGGGCCGAAACCGTTCAGATTCCCACGATCCGGCGGATCTCTTCCGGACTGCCGACCAGGAAATCCGCGCCGTTCTCCCGCAGCTCCGCTTCGGTGCCGTACCCGTAGGTCACGCCGATGGAATCGCATCCGGCCTTTTTCGCGCCGCGCATGTCAAACCTCGTATCCCCCACCATGACAACCTCTTCCGGCCGGAGGCTCAGCAGCTCCAGGGCTTTTTGGATCAGGAAGGACTTGTCATTCGAGATATCCTCCGGCCGAGGGCTCGCGACCGCGGAAAAGTGCTTTCTCAGATCAAAATGGTCCAGCACCAGATCCGTCATCATTGTCGGCTTGGAGGTGACCACTGCGCAGCGCACGCCGGCCCGGTTCAGATCCGCCAGCAGCTCCCGGATCCCGTCGTAGACGGTCATGTGGAAGATCTCTCCGCCCCGGTAGCATTCCCGGTAGGCGGCGGTCGCGGCTTCCGCTTCCGCCTCGGTCAGTCCGGTAAAGGTCTGAAACGAGTACATCAGTGACGGCCCGATGAATTTCCGGAGCGTCTCTTCATCCGGTTCCGCATGGCCCAGCTTCCGCATGGCCCAGCGGACGGAATTCATGATCCCGGGTCCCGAGTCGTTCAGCGTCCCGTCCATATCGAAAAACACAGCTGAATAGTTTGCCATACCGAACTCCTTTCCGAAACTGTCTGCGAAGTAATCATATTTTACCACAGAATTCCCGGATATGCTACAGGAATCTTGCGCATTCCGGGCCGGATTCTTCTTCGTTCCGGAATTTCTTTTTCCGGGTCTTGCTTTTTTTCACATAATCGGGTACAATATCCGAAAGAAACGAGGTGATCGCATGGAATCCAGAGTTGCCTGCATCAGCATTATTGTGGAGAACGGCGACCAGGTGGAGGCCCTGAACAGCCTGCTCCACGACTACGGCGCGTACATCATCGGCAGAATGGGCATTCCCTACCGGGAAAAGGGCATCAATATCATTTCGGTCGCGATCGACGCGCCGCTGGACCGGGTCAACGGCCTGACCGGCTCGCTGGGCAGACTTCCGGGCGTCACGGCGAAGGCAGTTTTTTCCAGAGTCTGACAATTGAATTCAACCAGAAAGCATCCTCTGACGCCGAAATGTTGATTAAGGTGAAAGATACGATGCGGATCTGCCCACAGCAAGACCGCCGTATTCTGTCCCGGATGCGGCGGCCTTGCTGTTTGAGCGGGGCCTGGAAGGAGAGAAACTACAAATGAAAAACAGAGAGAGAATCGACCGCCTGAACGCGGAAAAGCAGCTCCCGCACGGGGACTGGGCTGCGCTGTTTTCCGACTGGGACGAAGATGACCGCGCCTATGCGGCGGAGCTGGCGCGCGGGATCACAACGGAGCGCTTCGGCAATCGGGTGTATTTCCGGGGCATCATCGAGTTCTCCAATATCTGCAAAAACGACTGTTATTACTGCGGCATCCGCAAATCCAACCGCTCGCAGACGCGCTACCGCCTGTCTGAGGAGGAGGTTCTCCTCTGCTGCCGGGAGGGATACCGGCTTGGCTACCGAACCTTTGTGCTGCAGAGCGGGGAAGACCCCTGGTGGACGGACGAGCGGATGACGGATCTGATTGCAGCCATCCGTGCATCGTACCCGGACTGCGCGATCACGCTCTCGATCGGCGAACGCAGCCGGGAGAGCTATCAGGCCATGTATGACGCGGGGGCGAACCGCTATCTGCTGCGGCACGAAACTGCCGACGAAGCCCACTACGGGAGGCTGCATCCGGCGGAGATGTCCTTTGCGCATCGCATCGACTGCCTGTGGACGCTCCGGGAGATCGGCTATCAGGTGGGCTGCGGGATGATGGTCGGCACGCCCCACCAGACCCCGGAGACGCTGGCGAAGGATATGGAGCTGCTGACGGCTTTTCGGCCTGCGATGGCCGGGATCGGGCCGTTTCTGCCCCACGGCTGCACCCCGTTCCGGGACTGCGCAGCCGGCAGCGTGCCCCTGTCCCTGCTCTGCCTGAGCCTGACGCGGATTCTGCTGCCGGATGTCCTGCTGCCCTCCACCACCGCCCTGGGCACAGCGTCCTCGGAGGGAAGAATTCAGGGCATTCTGGCCGGCTGCAATGTTGTCATGCCGAATCTCTCTCCGCAGAACGTCCGCAAGAGCTACATGCTCTATGACAACAAGGCCGGAACGGAGCTGAGCGCGGCGGAAGGACTGGCCCTGCTGAAAAATCAGGTAGAGTCCGTGGGAAGAGAAATCGTCGTCGGACGCGGCGACCACAAAGCTTTCAGGAAGGATCAATGCAATGATTAAACTGGCTGTTTACGGAAAAGGCGGAATCGGAAAATCCACCACGGTCTCGAACCTTTCGGCCGCGCTGGCGGAGAAGGGTCTCCGGGTCATGCAGATCGGCTGCGATCCCAAGGCGGACTCGACCTACAGTCTGCACCATACGGAGGGGCTGCCCACCGTGCTGGATCTGGTCCGGAGCCGCAGGAATGACTTCACCCTGGACGAGATGGTCCGCGTCGGCTTCGGCGGCGTAATCTGCGTGGAGGCGGGCGGGCCCACGCCCGGCCTCGGCTGCGCGGGCCGGGGCATCATCGCGGCCCTGGAGAAGCTGGCGGAGAAGGGCGCCTATGAGAAATACAAGCCGGACGTCGTATTCTACGACGTGCTGGGCGACGTGGTCTGCGGCGGCTTCTCCATGCCGATGCGCGACGGCTATGCCGACAAGGTTTTTATCATCACGTCCGGCGAAAATATGGCAATCCATGCGGCCGCAAACATCGCGATGGCGGTGGAAAACTTCCAAAGCCGCGGCTACGCCTCTCTCGGCGGACTGATCCTCAACCGCCGGGAGGTCAAAAATGAGCAAGAGAAGGTGGAGGAGCTGGCTGCGGACATCCACAGCCGGATTGTCGGCAGCCTGAGCCGCAGCGAGACCGTGCAGGCGGCCGAGGAGCTGCACCGGACGGTCATCGAAGCCTTCCCGGACAGCGAGATGGCGCACGAATACCGGAAGCTGGCCGCGCAGGTGATGGCGGAATGCGGGGTGAGCCTATGCTGAAACAGGTGGGCGGAGAAAACGTGATTCCCCGCATTCCGATCCGCGCGGCGTCCTTTCCGTCACCCTTCGTCTCGGGTCTGGAGTACAGCGTTCCGTCCCGCGGCGTCTGGAACATCGTCCACATCGGCTTTCTGGTTCCGGAGGCCCACGAGATCTACGTCTGCGGCCTGGGCTGTCTGCGGGGCGTGGTGCTGACCGCTGCCGAGATGAATGCCATGGACCGGTTTTCCACCGTCGCCATCGAGGAGCATAACGTCCTGGACGGCGACATGGAGGACCTGTTTCTGGAGGGCGTGACGGACATCCTCAATCGCCTGCCGAAGCTGCCGAGGGCCGTGGAGGTCTTCTGCAGCTGCATTCACCAGTTCATGGGCTGCGACCTGGGCATGTGCTACCGGGAGCTGCGCAGAAGATTTCCGTCCGTGGATTTCGTCGAGTGCTACATGAACCCGACGATGCGCAAGAGCGGCCTGACGCCGGATCAGCTGATGCGCAGACAGATGTACGCCCTCCTCAAGCCCCGCGAGGCGGACCCGAAGCTCTGCGCGGTGCTCGGCAACTGCTTTGCGATGGAGGAGACCTCCGACCTGAGTCGCCTCATTCGCGCCTCCGGACGGACGCAGGTAGAGATCCAGGACTGTAAAACCTATGACGACTATCAGCATATGGGCGCCGCCGACCTGCTGATCACGACTCAGCCGGTGGCCCACCCGGGCGGAAAGGCCCTTGGAGAGCGCCTGGGGCGGCGGTATCTCTATCTTCCGGTCAGCTATGGCGCCGCCGAGATCCGCACAAATCTCACCCGGCTTGCCGAGACCCTCGGCACGACCTATGACGGCGGCGCGGAGGCAGAGGCAGCCGCCGAAGCCGCGCTCGCTGCCGCGAAGACGGCGGTGGGCGAAACGCCGATCGCAATTGACTACACGGTGACGTCCCGCCCCCTCGGCCTGGCGCGGCTGCTGCGCACCCACGGCTTCCGGGTCCGGACCCTGTTTATCGACGCCTTCAACGGCGAGGAGCGCGCGGACTATGACTGGCTCCGCGCCAACGCGCCGGAGCTGGAGGTCTGTCCCACGGTCAACCCCGGCATGCGGGTCTATCCCCTCGGAAGCGACGGGCCGACCCTTGCCCTGGGCCAGAAGGCCGCCTACTTTACCCAGACGCCGCATTTTGTCAACCTGGTTGAAAACGGGGGCCTCTGGGGCTTCGACGGGATCCGCCGGATGGCGGAGGAGATGACAGCCGCCATGCAGGCGGAAAAAGAGATCGAGACAACGATCTCCGCCAAGGGATTGGGGTGTGAAAGCTGCATATGAAACAGGCAAGAACGGGAATCTCAACCTACTCCGCTGACGCCTTCGGGGTTTGCTCGGCTCTCTATGAGCTGGGCGGCATGGTCGTCATGCACGACGCCTCCGGCTGCAACTCCACCTACAGCACCCATGACGAGCCCCGCTGGTACGGCTCCAGGAGCCTGATCTTCATCTCCGCGCTGACCGAGATGGAGGCCATCATGGGCGACGACGAAAAGGTGATCGGCGATATGGTCGATACGATTGCGCAGCTCCGTCCGAAGTTCGCTGCCATCGCCGGGACGCCGATCCCGATGATGACGGGCTGCGATCTCCGGGCAATCGCGGCGGAGGTCGAAGCGCGGAGCGGGATCCCCTGCTTTGCCTTCGGGACGAACGGCATGCGCTCGTATCTGTGCGGGGCGTCGGAGGCTCTTGCGGCAATCGCCGACCGCATGACCGACCGCAGCGTGACAAAACGGAAAAACGCTGTCAACATCCTCGGCGCCACGCCGCTGGATTTCTCTCTGAGCGGAACGGTGCCGTCGATTGCGGCAATTCTGCGGGAAAACGGATTTGACCCCATCTCCACCTGGGCGATGGGGAGCAGTCTCGAGGACCTGCGGCGGGCAGGGGAGGCGGAGGTCAATCTCGTGATCTCCGGCACCGGTATGAAGGCCGCGCGGCTTCTGCAGGCGCGCTTCGGGACGCCGATCGTGGTCGGGACGCCCATCGGGACCACGCTGACCGGCAGGATTCTGGATGCGCTGCGGCTGAGTGCGGCAGACGGTCTCGACCGGATCGCGTTCGAATCCTGCGTGCAAGCGTCGGCCTGCGAAGCCTGGATCCTCGGCGAGCCGGTGACATCCCGGTCCCTGGCGGCTGCCCTGCGCCTGGAATGCGGCGTGGACTTCCGCACGGTCTCCACGCTGGAGGCCCTGCCGGAGCTCTCCGGCGTGCTCAGTCCGCAGGATGCCCAGGCTTCGGAGGAGGAAGAACTGCAGCAGCTGCTCTCCTCCGCCCGGCTTGTGATCGCAGATCCCATGTACCGCCCGATCCTTCCGGCAGGCTGCCGCTTCCTGCCGCTCCCCCATGAGGCCTTTTCCGGCCGCATCTGGAGAAAGCGCATCCCCGATCTCACAAAGATGGATCTGCCCGCGTTTCTGAAGGCGGGCCGGTGAAAGGAGTATAACATGAGTTTGAACGCAACACCGTCCTCAGAGCGCCTGCACATCGGTTTTTTCGGCTGCCGCAACGCCGGCAAATCCAGCCTGGTCAACGCCGTGACCAACCAGGACCTGGCCGTCGTATCCGAGGTCAAGGGTACGACCACCGACCCGGTCAGCAAGGCAATGGAGATTCTGCCCCTCGGTCCGGTCGTCATCATCGACACCCCGGGCTTTGACGACGCCGGCGGCCTGGGAGACCTTCGCGTCCGCAGGACGAAGCAGATTCTGAACAAGACGGATATCGCCGTCCTGGTGGTGGACGCCTCGGTGGGCATGCGCGACGAGGACCGGCAGCTGCTGGCCATGTTCCGGGAAAAGCAGATTCCGTACCTGACCGTGTTCAACAAGTGTGAGCTGCTCCCGGCGGTGCCGGAGCAGACTGCGGACTGCATCTGGGTCAGCGCGGTGGAAAGAATCCACATCTTCGAGCTCAGGGAGCTGCTGGGCAAGCTTGCGCCGAAGGAGGACCCGAACCGGCGCATTGTCGGGGATCTGCTTTCCCCGGAGCAGCAGGTGATTCTGGTCTGCCCCATCGACGAATCCGCCCCGAAGGGTCGGATGATCCTGCCTCAGGTCCAGACCATCCGCGACGTGCTGGACGCCGGCTGCCACGCCCTTGTGACCCGGGAACTGGAGCTGGCCGCGATGCTGAACGCCCTGAAAACCCCGCCCGCTCTGGTGATCACGGACAGCCAGGCTCTGGCGGTCGTCAGCAAAGTGACGCCGGAGGAGGTCCCGCTCACCACCTTCTCGATTCTGATGGCCCGCTATAAGGGCTTCCTTGCCACCGCGGTGGCCGGCATAGCCCGGGCAAAGGACCTGAAGGAAGGCGATACCGTCCTGATGGCGGAGGGCTGCACCCACCACCGCCAGTGCAACGACATCGGAACAGTCAAAATCCCGCGCCTGCTGCAGAAGTACACGGGCTGCAGTCTGAAATTCGAAACCTGCACCGGCACGGAGTTTCCGGAGGACCTGTCCGCCTACGCGATGGTCATCCACTGCGGCGCCTGCATGAACACCGACCGCGACGTCCAGTACCGGATGAAATGCGCCGTTGATCAGAACGTCCCGTTCACCAACTACGGCATCACCCTGGCGCAGATGACCGGCACCCTGGAGCGCACGCTTCGCCCGCTGCCGGCGATTCACGCCCTGCTGTGATCCCGGTTCCCAATAATCTTTCGAAACTTTTCGCGGATTTCCGTCCCGGCATCTTGCAAAGCTCTTTTGCCTGTGCTATAATATCTGAAAATTATCCACAACAAAGGAGTTGGTACGTCCATGGACGATGGAAGTACGGGGCGACAACTGATCGCAGCTGTCGCTTCGGAAGTGAGCGCAGGCGCGGCAAAGGTTGAGATGGGCAGCGTGACTGCCTATGTCATTCTGATCATTTTGCTGATCATCGGGGCAGCCTATTTCGCAATCTGCGAGACGGCGCTGGCCTGTGTCAACAAGCTCCGCATGAAATCCTACGCGGAGGATGGCAACCGCCGCGCGCAGTACGTCATGTACATTCTGAACAACTATGACCGCGCGCTCACAACCATGCTCATCGGCATCAACATTCTGCATATCGCCTGTGCGGCGATTGCAACCCTGCTGACCCGCCGGCTTTTCAGCCGGAGCGGGCATCTGGATCTGATCCTCACTGCCTCCACGCTGATCACAACGCTGCTTGTCTTCATGTTCGCGGAGATGCTGCCGAAGTATCGGGCCAATGCCTACAGCGAACAGTACTGCCTGCGGTACGGGAAGTCTCTCTATCTTCTGATGAAGATTCTGACCCCGCTGGCTGCGCTGTTTGCATGGATCAGCAAGGGCATCTCTTCGATGATCTCCGGCAAGGAGCCAGAACCCGACGTCACCGAGGACGACCTGCGCGACGCGCTGCAGTCCTTCAAGGACGAACGGGAGGAGGACGACACCACCGAGCAGGAGACGTCCCGCCTGATGGAGAGCGCGCTGCGCTTCGGCGCCAGGACGGCCGCCCAGGCGATGACCCCCTGGGACAAGGTCGACACCCTCGACTCCGGCATGGAAATCGCGGATATCTACCGCCATGTGCAGGAGAACAACCACTCCCGCTACCCGATGCGCAACACCAAGGGCCGCGTGGTGGGCGTACTCAACATCCGCAGCTTTCTCAAGGCCTACCGCCAGAGCGGCGAGGATCTCGATCTGATCGAGCTGATCGACACGCCGCTGTTCGTGCGCCCGGATATCCCGGTGGACGAGCTGCTCCGGGAGATGAGCGCCAGCAAGATCCACCTTGCCTTCGTCTCCCAGCAGGGCCAGGTGCAGGGCATCATCACGATTGAAGATATCCTGGAGGAGCTGGTCGGCGAGATCTTCGACGAAACCGACTCCGTGGAGCCCGTTTCCGCCCCTGCGGCGGCGCAGAAGGGAGGCGAGGCGAAATGATCTGGATTCCCTATGTGATTTCCCTGGTGGTCCTGATCGCGTTTTCCGCCTTCTTTTCCGGCTCGGAGAACGCCTACGCCTCCGCCAGCCAGCTTCGCCTGAGACGCTGGTGGACCGAAAACGGCAGCCAGCGTGCGCGCCGTGCCCTCTGGATTTCCGAGCGCTATGACCGCGCCCTGTCCACCATCCTGATCGGCAACAACCTGGTCAACCTTGCCGCTTCCACCATTGCCACGCAGCTGTTCATCCACTGGCTTGCCGATACGGGCCGGATGGGCGAAAACTCTGCCGCTGCCCTGTCCACGGCAGCAATCACCGTGGCGGTACTGATTTTCGGTGAGATTGTTCCCAAGATCACCGCCTCCGGACACCCGGAGAGCTTTGCGATGCGGGTCTCCTGGCCGCTGCGGGGCATTATGATTGTCCTCAAGCCGGTGGTCAGCCTCGTGATGAAGCTGCTCGCCCGGATTTCCAGATCATGGACGGTTCCGGAGAACGAGGACGAGGTCACCGAGGACGACATCTCCGAGATGATCGACACAGTCGAAGACGAAGGCGTCATCGACGAGGACACCAGCGAGCTGCTGCAGTCCGCGCTGGACTTCCCGGACATCTGCGTCTACGAGATCATCACCCCCCGTGTGGACATGACCGCCATCGACATTGACGACAGTCCCGATCAGATCATGGAGGTCATCAACCATTCCACCTATTCCCGCATTCCCGTCTATGAGGACAGCATCGACAATGTCATCGGCATCCTGCATCTCAACAGCTTCCTTAAGGGTCTGTGTGCGGACAAGACCTTCGATCTGCGCAAATACCTGCTTCCGGTTGTCTATCTGCACAAGACGACGATTCTTCCCCAGGCGCTGCGCGAGCTGCGGGACAAAAAGCTGCACATGGCCATTGTCACCGACGAATACGGCGGCACCATGGGCCTTGTGACGATGGAGGACATTCTCGAGCAGCTGGTCGGCGATATCTGGGACGAGTCCGACGAGATCGAAAGCGAGCTGGTTCAGATCAGCGACGATCTCTATGAGGTCGACGGCGACATGCGCCTGTACGACTTCCTGGAGGAATTCGAGATCGACGACCGGGACTTCGACGACGACAACGCAACCGTCGGCGGCTTTGCGATCGAGCAGCTGGGCGGCTATCCTGCGAAGGGCCAGAGCTTCGACTTTGAACATCTGACCATTACAATCAAACAAATTCAGAATCTCCGCGTCACCAGACTCCAGGTCCAGGTCCATGAAAAGCCCAAGGAACCGGACGAGATCGACTGGGAAGGCGAGGAGAAGGACGAAGACTGACAGACTGATTCGTTTCCAATCCAACGAGGCGGTACCGGAATACCCGGTACCGCCTCGGTTTGTCTGTCGAACTGTAGGGCGGCCTCATGTGCCCGGATGGGTAGACCTCAGGCCGCCGCGTTTCCCGTTTTGCCGTTTTTCCGGCGCCGCCTCTCTGCGTCCCCCC
>CAMOLY010000015.1 GCA_946619065.1 uncultured Clostridia bacterium
CAGAGCGTCAGCGAGAATCTGGGCGGCATCGGCGCGGTGATCGGCCACGAGATCTCCCACGCCTTCGACAACAACGGCGCCCACTTTGACGAGCACGGCAATCTGAAGAACTGGTGGACCGAGGAGGACTTCGCCGCCTTCCAGGAGCTGACCAAGGGCATGACCGAGCAGTTTGACGGCATCGAGTTCCACGGCGGCAAGGTCAGCGGCGAGCTGACCGTCAGCGAGAACATTGCCGACAACGGCGGCATGGGCGTGACCATTGAGATCATGCACGGTCTGGCAAACCCCGACTGGCAGGCCTATTTCATCAACTGGGCCCGAATCTGGTGCCAGAAGGCCAGGGAGGAATATATCCAGCTGCTTCTGGCCAGCGACGTGCACTCCCCTGCCGAGCTCCGGGCAAACATGATGCCCCGGAACTTCGACGAGTGGTACGAGGCCTTCGGCGTCACCGAAACCGACGGAATGTACATCGCCCCGGAAAAGCGCATCAGCATTTGGTGAGCGGCGCGGGAACCAAGCTCCGGATCGAATAAAAAACCGCGGGGCTCGCTGCAAAATGGATCATTTTGCAGCGAGCCCTGTGGTTTTTGCCGATTCCGGCAAAAACCATCGCCTGCGGGCGGGTGATTGAACGTGAAGGGGGCTCCAAGACCGCCCCCTTCACACTTCCCCTGCCGGGAGCCTGCATAATCTTTGAAGGTTATGCATTTTGCAACAGCCCCCGTGCTGTTTTTCATGGGTCGGCTCCGATCAGGGCTTCGGATTCAGCGTGACCGTCTCGCTGTAGAGCCCTTCTGTGCGCCAGTTTTCAGCGTCAAGGATGTCGGCCAGGATCCGCATCTCGATCTCCTTCCCTTCCGTGATGCCGTTTTCCGCCAGGGTATCGTCCGACCAATGCATGGCGGTGAAAACCGGCCGCGCCGCCTGATCATCTTCCATGCTTCTTCAGATTGTCCTGGGCCAGCAGGCGGAAGAAGCTGTCCTCCGCGGCCCGGATGTCGGCGTCGTCAATCTCCTCAGAGCTGTAGCGGGCCTTTCGGTACAGACCCCGCAGCAGCTCATCGGTCTGAAGCAGCAGCTCTGAGGAGGCCTCGGAGATCTCCGCGGTGGTATTGCTGTCCGCAAGACGCAGGCCGTGATTGCGGAGGTAATCCAAATAGCGGCTGTAGAGGAAGCGGACCCTTCCCCGGTTTGACTTGGGCTCCTGCCGCTGTTTTCTGCGTTTGGACCGCTTTTCCGGCTGGGCCTTCTCGTTTGCCCGCATTGTCTGCGTCTTCTTGGGCCGGAGCTGCCTGCGGCGGCGGAGCAGCACAATCGCCAGCACGATCAGCAGAAGCACGACGACGACCGTCAGGATCTCCATCCAGGGGATCCGGGAAACCTGGAGCGTTCCGCTCGGCTTGGAAGAATTCCGGACGCCGGAATATCCCCCGCCCTGTGCGGCGGTTTCCATCACGGGCAGCTTGTTCTCATCAGGCACCGGCGGCACGGTCTCCCACTGCCCGAACAGCCCGAGAATCCAGCGGGGGATCATGACAAGGAGATAGAAGACGCCATAGGCCAGGGATCGGAAGATCCGGAAAAAGCCCGGGACGGCTGAGCGGATCAGAAGGCCGACGCCAACCCCGAGGGCCAGGACCAGGATGAGCACGCCGAAGTTCGCAAGCCGCCACCCAAGACCCATGGAGGCGCTGATCATGAAGCACTGCAGCGCCGTCAGGACCAGCAGGGCCGCGCAGATCAGCAGCCAGTGGGTGACCGGACTGCGCGCGCAGAGAAGGGCAATGATCATCAGGACGCCGGTGATTGCCAGCGTGACCTTTGCCTCCAACCGGTAATCGTCCGGCGCGGGACTGATTTCCCCCCGGGCCAGCGCGGCGGCTGCATACAAGGTCATTCCGGCCGCGGCGGCATAGCCATACCAACCGGACACCGGCAGCAGCAGGGCAGCGGCCGGGACGAGGCACGGCAGCAGGCGCAGCCAGCGGTTTTTGAGCCGGACGGCAAGCATGGCGGCGGCAAGGATCAGCAGAGGAACCAGGACAAGGAGCTGCCGATCCCGGCGGAAGACCGGAAACAGACTGAGCACGGCGGCGCAGAGAAAGGCCTGCGCGCCCAGGCGAAGCGCGGGATAACTACGCATCGTCCCCCGCCTCCTTTCCGGTCAGAAGCAGGACCCGGCTTCCGAAGGTGCTCTGGAGCATTCGCAGGCCGGAGCGGATCTCGTCGGTCAGCTTCGGGGCGATCAGGATATAGCCGCGTCGGGCGTTGTCGGCCGCGCAGCGGGCAAGGACATGGGAAATGCTCAGGCGGCGGACAAAGCGGGACACGCCGATCCGCCGCTGGATTTCAAAGCAGTGCGCCCGGCCGACGCCCTTGAGCGGGGACTGCAGATCCCCGTTGGAAAGGACGCAATAGGGGATCTTCTGCCGCTCCAGCTCGTCGCAGACGGTCCGCACCAGACTCAGGCAGTGCTCCGCCTCGCTCTGGGGGCAGGTTTCGATGTCCAGCACGATGGCGATGTCGGTGTCCACGGTGAAGTCGTGTTTTTTTACGGTCAGACGGCCGGTCCTGGCTGTCTGCAGCCAGGAGATCGTCTTCATCGGCTCCACGCCGGTGTATTCCCGGTAGCCCAGGATGATGCTGGGGTCCTCCATGATGAAGCGGCGGACGGAGACGTCGCCCAGAAAGCCGCCGACCGGCTCAATCCTGGCGGCGTCCTCCGCCGGGGCTGCGGTACAGATCACCGAGACGGGAATATCGAAGGCTCTGACCACCGGGTGCAGCCCCAGGAAATCCCCGGTCTCCACATAGACCCGGCCCAGGGGGTGGTCGCCCCGGGCGCGGCAGGCAAGGGGGATCGTCCCCCGCAGGATCCGGCGCGGCATCAGCCCGGTATCCCTGCTGTAGAGGGTCCGGACCCCGCCCTCCGATTTCTCTTCCCAGCCCTCCTCCAGGATCTCGAAGGCGCTGTCAAAGAGAAAGGCAACGCTCACTGCGCTCATCGGCCAGAAGGCCATGCTGCGGATCCGGTAGGTAAAGGTCATCCGCTCCCCCGGCTCGGTGAGACGCATATCGAGACTGCACTGCAGGGTGATGCGGGGGTTCCAGCGCTTCAGACTCAGGAGCTCCAGAACCGCCGCCGCGAGCACGGCTCCGATGAGGCCGAAGACAAAAACCGAACCCGGCATCGGTCTAATCCAGGGGCACGGGCAGCTCGTCGAGAAGCTGGCGGATGAATTCCTCCGGCTCCAGATGGCTGCCGGTGATCAGGGCCAGCCGGTGGGACAGGACCGGGACGGCGTTGCCCTTGACGTCCTCCGGAATCACGTAGCCTCTGCCCTCCATGGCGGCGGTGATCTGCGCGGCCTTGTAGAGGGCCAGGGTGCCGCGGGCGCTGACGCCGTAGGCCAGGCGGTCGCTCTCGCGGGTCGCGCGGATGATCGACATCAGATAATCGGTCACCGCCTCGCTGACCTCGACCTCCCGGTAGCCGCGCCGCAGCTCGGCCAGCTCCCCGGCGGTCACGATGGGAGACAGGGTGGCGATGATGTCCTTCGTGTCGGGGCGGCGGAGGATCTCCTTCTCCTGCTCTGGCTCCATATAGCCCAGAGAGAGCTTCATCAGGAAGCGGTCCAGCTGGGCCTCCGGCAGGGGGAAGGTGCCGTAGGACTCGATGGGGTTCTGGGTGGCCATGACGATGTAGGGCTCGGCGAGGGGGTAGGTCTCGCCGTCGATGGAGATCTGGCGCTCCTCCATCACCTCCAGCAGAGCGGACTGGCTGCGGGGCACGGCGCGGTTGATCTCGTCGGCCAGGACCACGTTGGCAAAGAGCGGCCCCTTCCGGAATTCGAAGACGCCCTCCTTCTGGTTGTAGAAATGGATGCCCGTCAGGTCAGAGGGCAGGATATCCGGGGTGAACTGAATGCGGCGGAACTCCCCGCCGATGCATCTGGCAAAGGCCCGCAGCAGCATGGTCTTGCCGGTGCCGGGCAGGTCCTCCAGCAGCACGTGGCCGGAGGCAATCAGGCAGACGCCAACCCGGCGGATGACCTCCTCCTTGCCGAGGATGACCTTGCCGCAGCTTTCAAGCAGGCGGTTGCGGAAGGAAACGTACAGATCACAATTCATGAGGTTCCTCCTGTTTCAGCCCTCCCCGGAGGAGGCGCGGATTTTCTATGCCGGGATCCGGAAACGCAGGGGCGTTCCGCTGCGCGAAACAACAATGGACGATGCGCGGACGCCGGTCTATTCTCCGGCGTCTCCTTTTACGATTGCCAGCAGGTCTTCGGCGGTGTGGAGCGCATAGGAACAGATCTGCCGCTCGTCGCAGGAGAACAGCCTGTGAAGCTCCGGGAACACGGCGTTTGCATCGGCGATCTTTGAGACGACCACGTCGTGCGCCGGATCGATGACGGCAATTGTTCGCTTGCTTTCCTTGACGGCGCTGAAGCAAAGCCGGCCGTCCTCGAGAACGGTGCATTCGGTGCCGGTCAGCCGTTCGAGATGGTTCGTGTTGTCCAGCACCTTGCCGGACCAGACCGCCTTTTCGGAGGCCGTGTCAATGCAGTACAGCACGCCTCTGCGGGTGAGCGCCAGCAGGTATTCGTCGCCCGCGCTGAAGCACAGCTGCAGGATGTCTCCGTCCTGGAAATCGCCTGCAATCTCGTGCAGCTCTCCCTTCGCGGTGTCGCACAGCGCGAGGACGTTGCCCTCGAACGCGCAGGCAAAAACGGGCTTCTCTGTTCCGACCGCCATCAGCGGCTGGACTTCGGACGTGTGGGTCCGGTCCGGAATGTACGAGGTCTCTCCGCTGCCCGTGTCGAATACGATAAACGCCTTTTCCTGCCTGTCAAAACCCGCTTCGGAGACCGAGCCGCCCCAGCAGAGTAGCAGGCCGTTTGCGCCAGCGCAGATGGGCGAACGCGGCTCCAGACGGACCGAAGAACGGCTGATCTTCGGATTGAACGCCAGTTCCCCGTCGATCCAGCAGCAGGGAGGCATCAATGGCTCGGCAAAGGACGAGTCCTTGCCGCGGTCATAGGTCAGGACCCTGCCGTCGGAAAGCGTCAGAGAGGTCAGAAGCATGTCCTCCGTCTGGAAGCCGGGTGCGGAGGAGATGGGCGCGCTGCTGCCGTCCATTGAATAAATCGTGCCGGCATAGAGGAAATGCTCGTCGTCAAGCGGATACGGCGGATCCACGCCGTATTCGCTTTCGATCCTGACGGAGGAAAGACGCTCCAGTGACGAGGCGTCCAGGCAGCCGACGTAGTACCCGCCGCCGCTTGCGTAAACGAAGGCGAAGATTCTGTTCTTCGACGGCGAGAGCATCAGCAGCGCCGTCTCCAGATAGGCGTCGTCCCCTGAGATCCCGGCATCCACGAACTGTACGCTCGGGTCGGATACGACACTTGCGGCAAGAAGCCGGCTGTCGCTGTCCGCCGCAACGGAGACGAATTTCAGCGGCTCGTTGGCATACTGGATCCCTCTCCGGACCAGCCGGCCCAGCGCAAGGCCGGAAAGGTCGGAGGGCCGGCTGCTTGCCGCTTCGATTTTGTTCCAACTGATCAGATAGGCGACCGTCGAGCCGGAGGCAGAGAGCAGATACAAGACAGAATCGCCGTCGTCGGCCCACGCGGAATCGAGGATCCTGCCGGAAATGTCGCAGGAGTTTATCAGTTCGTTCGTTTCCGGATCGAAGATCAGCATGATCTCGTCGCTGCAGACGATCGCGCAGCCTTCCCGTACCAGCATCGGCTGAATGAAGCTGTCGTAAACGTAAGCATCCTGATATTTGCCGATGTCCGAGCTGATGGTATGATAGGTGAGCTCCGTCTTTTTTCCCCCGAACCGGCGGAAGAGCGTCGTCTGGATCCCGCCCTTGCGGGACTGAAGCTGGGCGGTGAAGAGATTGCCGCTCTCCCGGTCATAGTGCAGACCGTAGACGATGCCGGTTTTTGCCTCGGCATCGACATAGGAATCCAGCAGGGTCATGCTGTCCACGTCCACGGCATAATAGCGATAGCCTGCTTCGGCGTCAAGGGCGACCGCCAGGGCGGAGTTGTCCGCGGTGAAGGAGCCGCCCTGCAGATACCAGGTATAGGCGTTGTCGCCGGGGATGTGATTGAGCCGGATGCTGCCGTGTTCGGCCCCGGTCGCGGCGTCCAGGATGATCAGCCAGACCGTTTTTTCGTCTTCCTTCTTCCGGTCCAGCACGGCGATCAGGCTGCCGTCGTCGGAAATCACGCGGAAGGAGTTGTAGGGAAGATTCGTCTTCGTTCCGGTAAAGTACGGGCTGCAGGCGTATTCGTAGCGCCATGCTTCCTCACCGCTCTCCGGGGAGAAGGCGATGAGCTTGGCGTAATCCTTGTAGACGACCAGATCCCCGCCGGCCGCCGGGAAAAGCTCCGAATAGATTTTGAAGTATCCGAGATCCGTCATCTGCAGGCCCGTATCGGCCTCCGACTCCGGCACGGCGTTCCGCCAAAGCTCTTCGGAGGTCTCCAGCGAGACGCAGAACACCTCTCCCGCATGGTCGAGCATCACCGCCAGCGTTTCACCCTTGGCGAGCTCGAGGTCCACGATGTTCTCCCCGTTTTCCGCGATGACGTCGCCCCGGACCAGGTTATGGCTGTACGCGGAGACGGCGTCCGCGAGAAGGGTCTCGGCGCGGCGGTCATACAGCGTTCCCGCGTCCTCGATTGCCCGGACGCCGCTCTGCTTTGCCCGCGTCAGGAAGTGTTCCGACAGCAGCGACCGCCCGAGATCCGTCTGCACGGAGGACATGTTGGCGGTCAGCTCGTCGTTCTGGCGGCTGATTTTGGTATTCTGCTTCCGGATCGTGGCGTTTTTGGAGATCAGGAAGACCGAAAAGGCCGCCATCAGCGCTGCCGCACCGCCCAGGATCATGGACGCTCTGCGCGCGCGTGCGCGCTTTGCCCGCTGCCAGAGATCGTCGAACCGGCAGCCGAGCAGGGCGGCATAGATGCGGTAGATCTCCTTGCGGTACATCTTTTCGTCCAGGTTGTGGTTCTTTCCCGCCATGTTCGCCGCCAGGGGCTCCACCGGCTCCAGGAAATTGCCCGCCTCGTCGAAGGTGTTCAGCATGAGCGGCGAGAAGGATGTTTCCGGCGTTCCGTCCGCCAGTACGCCGATCACGTGATCCCGGTCATGGGTCTGAATGAAATAGCGGATCTCCTGCTCGCACCAGCGGGAAAGCGGAAGATCGGGTGTGCAGATCACAATGAGGTACTCGGTGTGATCCAGCGCGTAGGTGATGCTGCCGGAAAGGCTGGAGGAGACCGGCAGTTCATCCTCGTCCCGGAAGACACGGCCGAGCTTCTTCCGGCCAGGCTCTTTGCGAAGGCCCTTCGGCACGGTGTAGTTTTCGATGCTGCGCTGGATCCGCTTCGCGGTCTTTGTGTCAAGCGGGCGATGCCGGTAGCTGATAAAGGCGATGTAGTGCAGATCCTCTCCGGTGTCGGGCTGCACCGTTTCAGTCTGTGCCGCTTCAGCCTGGACCGATTCCGCCGGATCTTTATCGGCCTGAACTTTCTTTGTCTCTTCTTCCATCTGAGCCGCGCTCCTCTCTTTTTCGGTAAAAATATCATAGCATACTCACCAATTAATTGCAAGACATTCCAAAACCGGGAGGATCTTTTGAAAGATTGGATTGATTATCCGCTCCCGGTTGTTGTATAATAAAAAAAGAATCTGTCGGCGGTCCGCGCGATGCCGCAAAGGGGCCGTCTTCGCCTGAATCGGATGGAGGATCATATGCTGTTCACTGTCTGCTCGCTAACCGTCGCCCTGCTACTTGCCCTGATGATGTCCCTGGGCCTGCAGTCCAAAACGATGAAGCGCATCACCGGCGCGCTGCTTGTCTTCACCGGGGCCTCCGGCATTTTCCTGTACGGATACGGCTACACCAGTCTGTTCGGCAGCGTGGTGCAGGCCCTGATCCGGACGCTGTTTTCCGTGTTCTGCATGTTCCTGGGCAGAAACGAGATCGGCGCAATCAGCTCCGTTCCGCTGCTTGCCAAGCCCTGGATGCAGGTTTATCTCTATGGCGTCCATCTGCTGGCCCTCTACTGCACGGCCAGCGCCGTGATCGCCGCCCTGGGAACAAAGCTCATCCGAACCCTCCGGCTGCTGCTGGCGCGCCGCGGGGAGCTCCACCTGATCTACGGAGTCAACGAGCAGTCGGTGGCCTTCGGCGAAAAGCTCCGCAAGACGGAAAAGGGCTTTCTTGTGTTCGTGGACGGGGGCTCCGGCAGCGCGTTTGAGGCAGCCGTCCTGCGCAGCGGCGGTCTGATCATCGACTCAAACGACGCAAAAAAGCCCTCCGCCGCGTTCCTCCGGAAGATCGGCATTCGCCCCGGCCCGCGCCGGCTCATGCTCTACTGTCTGGACGACAACGACACGAAGAACCTCCGATATGCCGAATCCATGCTGCAGACGCTGGCGGCGGCAAAGATCGCCCCGGAGCAGACCTCGCTGACCGTCCTGCTGGCGGAGGCGGACGTGGGGTCCATGCTGCAGGCCCACGGGACGCATTACGGCTACGGATCCGTGACCGCCTTTGAACGGGCCGAGCTGCTGGCGCGGATGATGATCCGGACCTGGGCGCCCTGGGAGACGATCGGCTTTGACGAAGCCGCCCGGGCCACGGAGGATTTTGAAGCCCTCGTCATCGGCTTCGGCGCCACCGGCCAGGCTGTGCTCCGCAGTCTTGTGATGAACGGGCAGTTTGAGGGCAGTCACTTCCGCGCGGCAGTCCTTTCGGAGGACCGCTGCCGCAGAGCGGGCAGCTTCTTCGCCCGGTATTCCGGTCTTTGCGACCAGTATGACATCGAGTTCTGCGACATGAACGCCCGGAGCGTGGAGGCCTACCGGCTGATCTCCGAGCGGTTCCGGCATATGAATTACATTGCGGTCTGCACGGGAAGCGAAAAAGAGAACGCGGAAATTGCCATGGAGCTCTCCCACTACTTCTCCGCCCAGGGCGTCCACCCGGTGATCGTTCAGTGCAGCGCAAAGGAAATCAGCCGGATCTCCGACAAGGACGGCCTTGTTACGACGGTCAACATCTATTCCCCTGAGGTCCTCTGCGGAAGAAGGCTCGACCAGATGGCGATGCAGCTCAATCACTGCTACCACGAGCAGGAAGGCAACACGGCCGAGGCGGATTGGGCGGCCTGCGATTATTTCAGCCGGATGAGCTGTCGCGCGGCCGCGGACTATGTGGACGCCTTCCTCCGGGCGGCGGGGACGGATCGCGAGACCGTGCTTGCCAGGGGCTTCGATCCCTCCGGGGAGGTTTTGGAGAATCTGAGCCGGACGGAGCACCTGCGGTGGTGCGCCTTCCATTTCGCCATGGGCTATCACGCGATGCCGGAAGAAACCTTTGCGGAGAGAGCCGCCGTCTACCGCAGACAGCTGGCGGAGACCGGCAAGGGAAGCATCCGCATCGGAAAGGACACCGGGGCAAAGCTCCACGCCTGCCTCATCCCGTGGGAGGATCTGCCGGCTCTGGCCGAGCGGGAATTTGCCGTGACCGGGAAGCGGGCGGATTACTACAAAATGGACCGGGACAACGTCCGCCTGGTGGTGGATATGCTCAAGGCATCCGGGACGTAAGACAGGAGAGACGAAGATGAGACGAAAAAGACTGCTGTTCCTGGCCGCCGCAGCCCTCTACGCGTCCTTGCTGGTGCTGCTCACGGCGGTGGAGCGGACCTCCCCTGACGCGAGTATCCGGACAATCCCGCTGGCCCTGTGGTACAGCCTCACCACCCTGACGACGGTGGGATACGGGGATCTGTACCCGGTTACCACTGCCGGCCGCATCGTCGGCGCCGTGTTCCAGCTCTCCAGTCTCGGCGTTTTGGCCATGTTGATCGGCGCCTTCGTCAGCCTGCTGCGGAGCCGGTTTCTCCCGCTGGCGAAGCTCTCCCTCTCCCGGAAACGGGAGTGGTTCGTCTTTCCGGAAACAGCCTCCGGGTTTTCCCCGGCTGCCCGCGCCCTTGCGGCGTCCCTCCATGCGGAGGATCCGGAGCGAGTGATCGTTCTCTGCGGGACCGGCGGGAAGGCGGCGGAGGAGCCGGAGGGGCTGCGGGTGATTGCCTCGCCCATCGGCCCCGCCGCGCTGGCAAAGCGAAAGGACGACGGCCGGATTGCCGTCTTTCTGATGGATGAAAACGGCGCCGAAAACGAGCGGCATGCCCGGGAGCTCGAAGGGGCCGCCTGCCAGGTCTACTGCATGACGGAGCTTGAGCCGGACGTGATCCCGGAGCGCCGGCATTCCTTTGACCCCTATGACTGCTGCGCAAGGCTCTATTGGCGCAGATTCCCGCTCCTCGCTGCCGACGAGACGGTGGTGATCATCGGAGACGGAAAATACGCGGAGGCGATCCTCGCCTGCGGGCTCGAGCTGAACGTGATCGCGGAGGAAATGCACGCGCGGTATCTCGTCTTCGGCGATTTTGACCGCTTCCTCCGCAACCACTATCAGCTCTCCGAATTCCTGTCCGTCGGGAAGACAGACCCGGGCCGGGACAGTCTGATCGTGTCGGATCAGCCGTGGAATGCCGACCCGGCGCTGCTGGAAAGCGCTGCGAGGATCGTGATCTGTCCGGACAGCGAAGCGGATACAATCCGAACGCTCACCGAGCTGAAGCGGTTTTTCCCCGTCTCCTGCCCGATTCACGCCAGACTCTCCATGCCCTTCGACGACGTGCGATGCTTCGGCAGCACGGAGGAGCTCTTTTCTCCGGAGCTTGTGCTTCGCGCAAAGCTCAATGAAACGGCGATGGGCCTGAACGAGATCTACCGCTGCTCTGCCGGCGGTAACGCCCCGGCCTGGGGCGAGCTGAGCAGCTTTGCGCGCCGCTCCAACGTGGCATCCGCGGAGCATCTTCGGGTCAAGGCGAGGATCCTGCTGGGCGCTGACGCGGTGGGAGACGGCGAGCTGACGAAGGATCTCTGCAGGCGGGCCTATGCGGTCTTCTCCTCTGCGGACGCGAACCGGAGAGAGGCGTACCGCCGGATCGAGCATGAACGCTGGATGCGGTTCCACTACATGAACAACTGGCGCTATGCACCGGTGCGGAACAATGCAGCCAGGTGTCACCCGCTGCTGGTGCCCTATGACCGGCTTTCCGAAGCGGACCAGCGGAAGGACGACTACGGCTGGGAGCTTCTGAAGGCGCTGTCCGGGGACTGATACTACACTCCGATTAAAATCTTTAGATTTTATCGGAGCGGCACCGTGCTTTGCACGCTGCTATTTTGTGCCTGCGGCACAAAATCCGTCTCATGCGAACTCCAACGCGCCTTCGGCGCTATAAAATGCTTTTTAAAGCATTTTAATGGAGTTCAGTATGACGCAGTCCTCGCGCCGACAGACCATAAAAATTGAAAGTTACAGAAGGCTTTGTTCCCATCCTTTTCAACTGAACGCGCGCCCTGTGATTTTGCCAAAAAAGCAAAAATCACAGGGCGCGTGCGTTTATCCCTCCGGCGCTTGAAGCGCCAGTGTTCGGTCTGCAAGCCGGTCGCGGAGTTCGGGATCGTGGGTGGCGATCAGCATTGTCTTGCCCGCCTGCCGCAGTTCACCCAGCAGGGTCAGCAGCCGCGCCCGGGTTTTCCGGTCCAGGCCGGCCAGGGGCTCGTCCAGGATCAGGACCTCCGGGTTCAGCGACAGCACCGCCGCCAGGGCCACCTGCTTCTTCTGACCGCCGCTGAGATGATAGGGGGCTCTGTCCGCCAGCGGTTCCAGATCAAACAGGGCCAGGCAGTCCCGGACCCGGGCCTCGACCTCCGATTCCGCAAGGCCAAGCTGCCGCGGCCCGAAGGCCAGCTCCTCCCGGACCGAGGCGTTAAACAGCATCACGTCGGGGTTCTGGAACAGATAGCCGATCCGTTGGTGAAAGCGCTTGGCAGCGGCCTGTTTTTTGAAAAAAGCCCGGTCGATCCCCACCCCGTCGAATCGGTAGACGCCGGACTCCGGAAAGGACAGCCCGTTGAGGATCCGAAAGAGGGTGGTTTTTCCGGCCCCGTTGTCCCCTTCCACCGCCAGGCATTCCCCCGCAGTCGCGGTCATGGAAAAATCCCGCAGCACCGGCGGCTCAGCGCTTTGATAGCGAAAGGTGATGGCTTCCAGTTCGATCAGATTCATACGGTTTATAACCCCTTGTAATCATCGGTGAAGCAGCGGCAGCACATGGCTTCCCAGGTCTCCCGGCTCAGCTCGGCGGAGCGGAGGAAGGTCTGGCCCAGCAGCCCGCCCACAGCCCGGTACTTGTGCCGGGTGCGGCCCACGGACCGCAGCTGCAGGGCAGTGAGCCGGTCCTGCAGGACCGTGCCCAGACCGACGACAAATTTCAGCGTCAGATCCAGCAGGAACACGAAGACCCCCGGCACATGCAGCCTTCGCAGGGCGGCGGTGACGTGGTTCCACTGGGTCCGGTGGTTGAACAGGTTGACCATGGTGACGCTGAGAAATACCTTTCCGGTCAGGATCAGATTGTTGTACCGTCCGGCCGGGCGCAGCAGCATGGCCGGCAGGACCAGCAGAAGGGTCAGCAGGGCCGCGGCAAGGGCGGACTTGAGAATGTCCCAGATCTCCGGGCCGGGCAGCAGGGCCAGCCGGCCCAGCACCAGGGCCGCGACGGCCAGCAGCAGGACCGGGTTCCGGGCCACCGACAGAAGGACCAGCATCCCCAGCAGCAGCAAAAGCTTCCAGACCGCCGGAAGGCTGCGGCGGCCCTCCCGGCCCCGCTGAATCTTCAGCCGGGCCAGCACACCGCCCAGGCTCCGGAGGCTTCGCAGGACAAACGTGCCGCCATCGCGTGGCGGCACGGTCTGTTCCCGAACGGTCATCCAGGCGGGGATCATGCTTTCGAATCCCGGCCCTTCATCGGAATAGAGATCAGCTTAAAGAGAATGATCAGCAATGCAACGCCGATCACGGCGGAAAGAATGTAGGCAAGCACCTCGTTGACGCCGCCCAGCGAGTAGTCCGGCATCGGCACCTTCAGAGACCAGCCCTTTTCCAGGCCGGCGGGCGTGTAGCCCAGGGCCTTGCCGTTGACGACGACCTCCGCGATCTCGTCGGCCCCCCATTCGCCCCAGGCTGTTCCGGTGGCGAGCAGGCCTAAGGGCGTGGCCGCGATCAGCACGGCAATCAGAGCAAAAATGGGGATCAGGTGCTTTTTGCCGGACTTCTCCGGCTGGCTCTTCAGCTGGCCGTAGGTCAGCTCCGGAGCCGTCTTCCGCACCAGCGCAAAGACCGCCACCGTGAAGGCAGCCTCCACCAGACCCGCCACAGCCAGATGGGGAATCATCATCGCCGGAATTGCCACGCTCAGATCGTAGGGGCAGTAGAGGGCGTTGCCTGCCGCGTCCCGGAAGAGCATGGGCTGGAGGCCGAATTCCACGGCGGCGCAGAGCGCAGCCACATTGAGACCGATATAGGAGCCGATGGCAGCCGCCGCGCAGCGGGCCCCTGTGCCGGCCTTCTCGCCGCCGAAGAGCCGGACCATCAGCCGGTAGACCGCATAGCCCAGATAGGGCAGAACAAAGGCCATGTTGAAGCAGTTGGCGCCGAAGGCCAGGATGCCTCCGTCACCGAAAATCACCGCCTGCAGCAGCAGGGCCACCGACACCGCCAGACAGGCCGCATCCGGGCCGAAGAGCAGCGCAATCAGGGTGCCGCCCACCGCGTGACCGGTGGTGCCGCCGGGCAGGGGAACATTGAACATCATGCTCAGGAAGGAAAAGGCAGCGCCTGCTCCGAGCAGCGGGAGCTTTTCCTTGGGCAGCGTCCGGTTGGTCTTCCGCACCGCGTGGACCCAGACCGGGATCATGGCAGCGCCCATGACGGCGCAGCTGGCTGGGGAGAGATAGTTTTCCGGGATATGCACGTCCAAACCGCCTCCTTTTTCATTCTGCCTCCAGTATAAGGGAAGCGGAGCGGCGGCGCAAGCCCCCCCGGGGGATGGAAAGCAGAGAACGGGAGGCAGATAATCATGCTGAACGCCAATAAAATGCTTTAAAAAGCATTTTATAGCGCCAAAGGCGCGTTGGCGTTCGCATGAGACGGATTTTGTGCCGCAGGCACAAAATGGCAGCGTGCAAAGCACGATGCCGCTCCGATAAAATCGAAAGATTTTAATCGGAGTGTAGTATCATATAAATTTCTGGACCGCCTTCTGGAATTCCTCCACCAGCTCCATGTCTCCGTCGGCAATGGCATGGGCGATGCAGTGGGTCATGTGCTCGTTGATGATCTCCTTGCCCAGATTTTTCAGGGCGGCGTTTACCGCGGAGAGCTGCGTCAGCACCTCGGCGCAGTCCTCGTCCCGCTCGATCATCGAGCGGACGTGCTGCAGATGGCCGATGGCCCTGGCCAGCCGGTTCAGCTGCCGCTTTTTCTCCTCGGGATCGTGATAGTGGCCATGGCTGTGGGCATGTCCGCAGCCGCTGTCCGGGTCTGCGTGCGTATGGATGTGTTGGTCTTCCATCGGCCCGTGGCTCCTTTCCTTTTCCGCATCATCGGGATCCGTTTCTTTCATTATGCCATACCCGCCGCAAAAAAGCAATTCCGAATCCCGCAGACCGCCGCGGCGTGCTTGCCGGGTGAATCTCCCCCGGACTCGCGTGTATGATTCTTTCGCA
>CAMOLY010000016.1 GCA_946619065.1 uncultured Clostridia bacterium
GCGCTCGTAGTTCTGGGGCTTGATGTAGCATTCGGTGTCTGTGTTTTCAAAGTACGTATAGGTTTCTTCGCTTTCGTAACCAGCGTCTGCGGTCACGTCCTTATATTGCAGGCCGCGCTCTTTCATCCCTTCCAGCAACGGAATCAACGTCAACTGGTCGCTGCGCTCAGGGGAGACTAACACTCCGGTAATATATTCTCCCTCCACGCCGAACTGCACGTTATACCCAGGCTTGAGCTGGGCGTTTCTCATGTGGTCTTCCTTCATGTGCATAAAGGTAGCGTCCGGATCAGTCTTGGAAAAGCTGTTCCGCCCTCGGAAGGTCTTGTCATAGTGTTCATACTTCTGCTTCCTGGCTTGCAGTTCCCGCAACAGTTCAATATCCCGCTGCAGCTGCGTCTTTCGCTTCCCTCTGCCGTGGACAAACGGGAAATCCACCCTTGCTTCCAATGCAGCCAAAAGCTCCTGCAAATTGTTCGCCAACACGCCGTATACGGCGCACAGCTCCGGCACCAGCTTCTCGACCTTTTTGTCCAGATTTTCTTCGTACTTCGTCGTGCTCTTCTTCCATACAAAGGTGTACTTGTTGGCGTTCGTCTCTATCTTTGTTCCGTCTACAAACAGATGCTCCAATTTGATCTCACCGATCTCTTCCAGTCGGTGCACCAAATCGTAGAACAGGTCTTCTCCGCATTGGCTTAACCGTTGGCTGCGAAACCTCGCGATTTCATGATAGCTGGGTGCAGGTGCACCGTCCAGCAGCCAGATGTAATTCATATCCCGCTGACAGCAGGATCTGATTTTTCTGCTTGAATAGTTGCTTTCCATGTTGGCGTACATAACAACCTTTAACATGGTTCTTGGCTCAGTCGCAGGCTTCCGTCCAGTGTCCGAATACGCTCTGTACAGGGGGTCCAGATTCATCTCCTCAATGATTTGATCTAATAGCCGTACACTGTCATCCGCAGGAATTTCCTTTTCTGCAAAAACTTCGTCAATTTTTACTTGCACATTCCGCGCGCATGTGCCATAATAGTTTTGCGGTAATGTTTTGTTCACACCAACATTTTACCACAAAAAAGACGCCGAGGATACTGCTTTTGCAGCCCTCGGCGTTCTTTTTTGTGAGACTGTTTTGCGACAGCCCCTTCGGGTGGTGCCGGTGGCGGGGGTCGAACCCGCACGGTATCGCTACCACGGGATTTTGAGTCCCGCACGTCTGCCAATTCCATCACACCGGCAAAAACATCTGTCGTTCGGGCCCAGGTGGTTCCGGGAACGTCCGCTGCCCGCCGTCGGCGGGCGGTGGTAACGGCTCGAATGTAGTTATTATATTACAAGCCGAACCGAATAGCAAGAAAAAGTTTTGAAATCCTTAAAAACAAAACGGGATCCCCTGCATGGAAGGGATCCCGAAAACAAATACGGATGAAGGCTGTGCACCGAAGCGTCCACTCAGGCGATGCCGGCGAGCTTTTCGTTGATGTAGTCGTCTACCTGGGCAGGCTTCAGACCGAGCGGGCCGGCAAATTCATCGTAGAGCAGACGCTGGGCCTCGCGCAGATAGGTCTCGTCGGTCACGTGCAGGGCCTTGCCGATCTTCTGGCGCCGGTCGCGGTGCTCCCGCAGCGTCTTGATCAGGACGATCAGATCGCGGCATTCGCTGGATCGGAGAAGCGCGTCGAAGCTGGTCTTGCGGGCCTGCGGGTCCTCCTCCCAGGCGGTCTCGACGCTGGGCATTTCTTTGATCAGCAGGTCGATTTCCTCCCGCGTGAGCACCGGGCGCATCTTTGAGACGAGCGCTTCGTTGTCCACCGGAACATAGATCAGAGAGCTGTTCTGGTAGACCGGCTTGAGAATATAATAACGCTCCCGCGTTCTCCCAAACCGGATGAAGGCAATCTCCTGGATCCTGCAGACTCCGCTGCCTCCATATCGGACAATTTCGTTGACGCTGAACATTTGGAGCTCCTTTCACGCTGCGAGTCTGCTGATACCCCTTTCTACATATTTTAATTATACCACAAAACGAAAAAAAAGGAAAGCCCCAAAATCAAACTTTTTTGAAAAAAAGTCTTGTGCTTCAGGGAAAAATCCTGTAGAATAGCTGAGAATACGTATGCAAAGGACTGAGTATGATGCAGTGGCTGGAACTCACCGTTGACTCCGCCTCCCAAGGAATTGAGCTGCTCGAAGCAGCGCTTACGCTGAACGGATTTGACAGCTTCGTCGTGGACGACGAGGCTGATTTTCACCGCTTCCTCGAGACGAACCGGGACTACTGGGACATTGTGGACGAGGAGCTGGAAAACAGCATGGACGGCGTCTCTCGCGTCCGCCTCTATCTCTCGGACGGGCCGGACGCGATGGAGGAGGTCGGCCGCCTGCGCGCCCTCCTCGCTTCCCTGCCCTCCGCCTACCCCGATGCGGATTTTGGCCCACTCCGGCTCGGGATCGCGAACGTCCGGGATGAGGACTGGGAGAACAACTGGAAGCAGTATTATCAGCCGATCACCATCGGGCAGAAGCTGATTGTGGTGCCGAAATGGATGGAGCACGCACCCGACGGGCGGGTCCCCGTCTATCTCGACCCCGGCATGATCTTCGGCACCGGCGCCCACGCCTCCACCCAGATGTGCATGCTCCGGCTGGAGGAATGCATTCATGGCGGCGAGGAGGTTCTGGATCTCGGCAGCGGCAGCGGCATTCTCTCGATTACGGCTCTGCTCCTCGGCGCAGCGCACGCCACCGGCGTAGACGTGGATCCCAAGGCTGAGGACATTGCCCGCGAAAATGCTGCGATCAACGGCCTGTATTCCGACCGTTTTACGGCGGTCACCGGGAATGTTGTCACCGGGCAGGCGGAACTGCAGGGTCTTTTCTCCAAACGCTATGATATCGTCTGCATGAACATCTTCGCCGACGTGATTATCCCGATGGCTGCGGTTTTGCCGCAGTTTCTGAAGGAAAACACCGTCGTCATCTGCTCCGGCGTGCTGGAAAACCGCTATGAGGAGGTCCGCGCGGCCATAGAAGCGGCCGGACTGCGGATCCGGAGCCTGCAGACAATGAAGGACTGGTGCTGCTTTACCGCCGGAAAGGAGGCTTAACACTTGCGTTCGCTCTCTTACCGCAGCAAACGGCGGCTGAAGAAGACTGCCCGGACGCTTCTGATCCTCGCGGCCTTTCTGGTTCTGTTTGTCATTCTGGCGGTGATCTATCTTGGCCGCTATGTGGTCTATACCCCGGACGGCGCCTACCTGGACTTCGGGCGGAATACCGCCCTGCAGACCGCCACGGTCGGCACGGAGCCCAGCGGTCCCGATCCCATCGAAAGCGTCCGGATCGAATACGCGGACCCCAATCTGAACACTGAGACTGCGGAGAAGGTCTCCGGCTATTATATTGATCTGGAAATGCTCTCTGATCCGGACGCCGTGCTGGAAGCCGTCCGGAATCTGAGCGGGCCATGCACCGTGATGATCGACCTCAAGGCGAAGGACGGGTCGTTTTACTACTCGACCGGGATCGAGGACGCGAAGCGTGCGGACATTGAGATTGCAAAGGTGGACCGGATCATCTCGCTGCTCAAGAACCGGGGCTTTACGATGGTTGCACGGGTCAAGTCGTTCCAGGACTCCGCCTTCGCCCTCGCCCATTTGAAATGTGCCCTTCCGATCGACAGCGGGGCGCTCTGGGTTGGGAACGGCAGCTACTGGCTCGACCCGGCAAACGAGACTGTCGTCGCCTATCTCAAGCAGATCGCTCGGGATCTGGCCGGAAAAGGATTCCGGGAAATCGTGTTTGATGACTTCTATTTTCCGGACAGCAACTACATCCGCTACACCTTCGATCGCACGCGCAGTCAGATCATCGGCGACACCGCGAACGATCTGCTGAACTTCTTTGCCAGCTCCAATATCACGATCTCGTTCGGCAATCCGCGTCCGGACTTTGCCCTTGCCAAGGGCTCTCACGTCTACGTCACAGACGTCACCGGGTCCAACGTCAAAACAGTCACGGCAGGCTACGCCGTGCTGGATGATCCGGCAGCCCAGCTGGTGTTTCTGACCGGATCCAAGGACAAGCGGTTCGAGGACTGTCAGCTTCTCCGTCCGCTTCTGACCAAGCTGGTCAACTGAACAACCGTTTTGCCGGAATCGGCACAATTCACCTGGCGCACTGCAAATTGTTTCGTTTTTGCGGTGCGCCGCGCTTTTTGCCCGGCCGCCCTCTTGAAACTTGCGCGGAATCCGGTATAATAGAGAATAGAGCATCGGAGCTTCGGAGGGGAGGCGCGGGACATGAAGGACGAGCGGCACAGCCGGGATAATTGGACGCAGGTCTACGAGGATCAGCCGATTCCCGCGCGAAAAGCTGGGAACGAGACTTCTGACCGGGTGACAGAAGAAGTACGACGGGGCCAGGTGTCACCGGAGCCCGATCCCTACCGCTGGTTTCCGGACTTCCGCCTGTTCAACCCGATTCAGATCAAGCAGACGCTTTTTCGCCGGGAAGCAGAACGGTATGCAGACCGAAAGAGTCATGCCTTTTTCTCAGGAAACTTTCTCTGTTACTATCCGACCTATCAGGATCTGCCGAAGCCGGTACTGGAAGGCTATTTCGGCTGGCGGACAAGGGCGCGGCAGGGAGAATACGGTCCCGCTCCGACCTCGTTCCTGTTTCTCCACGTGTACGAGCTGCTGGCCCTGGTCGGCGTCTCATCCGCGGAGGAGGGACTGCAGCGACTCACAAGCCTCGGGGCCCACTATGAGATACCGTCTCTGAGCTACTATCTGCAGAACTGGACGCGGGATTTTGTGATCTACTATCAGCTCACGGACCACTGGGACGCTGTCCTGGCGGAGCTGCGCAGGGAGGATCGGGTTCGGGAAATCCTGCGCCGGCCGGGAAAGTTCGAACCGTCTGAAATCCGGGCCGCAATGCAGGCAGTTTCGGGCTACGATGTTTCCCGCTCCGCCTTTTTGCGTGATCGCCCGGAGGTCTGCGACGAGGTGATGAGCCGGGTCTATCTGGCCGTCTGCGAGGATCAAAAAAAGCGGGGCAACCCGCGCTTTCCCGAACGCTTCAGCGGCCTGCGCGGGAGCTGGCGCTATGAGATGTTCCGAAACGCCCTGTTTTCGGAGCCGGAGGACTGTCCGGACTGCCGGATCGAGGTCGACCCGGTCCGCGCCTACGTTCGCAAGGACCGGGCCTGGAAGGTCAGCGGCTTCGGCTGCAAGCGAGCCCTGGAACGCAATCCGCTGATGACCGCCCTGATGCGAGAGACTGACCGCAGCCTGCGCGAACTATTCGGCGAGGGACGTCCGCTCAAGGAGGCCGATCTCGAACCGGATCTCGCCGCCGTGGTCTGGGAGGCCGCGGCACGCTATGACCGCGACCGCCGGGCGGCGGCAAAGCCGAAACTCATTCTGCATCGGGAGCTGCTGTCCGGAATCCGCTCTGACGCGGAGGACACCATGTCCCGCCTGCTGGTCGGAGAGGACGCAGATCTGCTCCCGGAGAAGGAAAACCCGACCGATTACAGGGCGTCAAGCGCGCTCCCGGCAGAACAGAAGGCCGCAGATGAGGCGCCGGCTGAAGGAAAGCAGCCGGACGAACCGCCCGCAGGTCTCAGCGAGGAAGAAGCGGGATTTCTGCGTCTGGTACTTGCCGGCGGGGATTGGAGAGGCTTCTGCTCGGCCAAGGTCCTGCTGCCGTCAATTCTGGCGGACGCGATCAATGAAAAACTGCTGGACCTGATCGGCGACACCGTGCTGGAAGAGACGGACGGCGGCTATGCCGTGATCGAAGACTATCTGGAAGACGTAAAAAGCCTGCTTGGGCAGGAGGAATAAACAAGATGGATACAAAAACGAAAGCGCCGCGGCGCATTGCCCAGGCGATTCTGAATTCTCTCAAGGGCGGCGTTGTGCCGCGCATCGGTCTGCCCTACGTGACGGTCGGGCGGAAGAACGAAATCGACGCCCTGCTGCACGACATTGAGATCATCGGCGAGGGCGGAGCATCCTTCCGGTTTCTGATGGGACGCTACGGCAGCGGCAAGAGCTTTTTGCTGCAGACGATCCGCAATTACGCCATGGACCGGAATTTCGTTGTGGCTGACGCGGACCTCTCCCCCGAGCGGCGGCTGACCGGCACACGGGGCCAGGGGCTTGCCACCTATCGCGAGCTGATCGGCAATCTCTCAACGAAAACACGGCCCGAGGGCGGGGCGCTGATGCTGGTCCTCGACCGCTGGATCAGCTCGATCCAGACAAAAACTGCTGCCGAAACCGGCCTTGCTGCGGACAGCCCGGCCTTCTCTGAGGCAGTCCGGCGGGAAATCTACACGGTGCTCGGCAGCATGAGCGAGCTGGTGCACGGCTATGACTTTGCCCGGCTGCTGTCAAAATACTACGAGGCTGCGATCTCCGGCGACGACGCCGCGAAGGCACGCATCCTGCGCTGGTTCCGGGGCGAATACCAGACAAAAACCGAAGCACGGCAGGAGCTGGGCGTCGGCGTCATCATCACCGACGACGACTGGTACGAGTATCTGAAGCTCTTCGCCGCCTTCTTCCGTCAGGCCGGGTATCTGGGGATGCTGGTGCTGGTGGACGAGCTGGTCAACATCTACAAGATCCCCAACAGCGTGGCCCGGAACAGCAACTACGAGAAGATCCTGACGATCTACAACGACGCCTTGCAGGGCAAAGCACGGTACATCGGCTTCCTGATGAGCGGGACTCCCCAGTGCATTGAGGATCGGCGGCGCGGGGTTTACAGCTATGAGGCCCTGTCCTCCCGGCTGGCCGAGGGCAAGTTCAGCCGGGCCGGCGCGCGGGACCTGCTCTCCCCTGTCATCCGGCTTGAACCGCTGACGCCGGAGGAGATGCTGGTGCTGACCGAAAAGCTGACTGCCCTCCACGCCGGGCTGTATGGCTACGAATCGGCTCTGACCGAGGAGGATCTGGCGGCCTTCCTCCGGATTGAGTTCGCGCGGGTCGGCGCGGACACGAAGATCACCCCCCGCGAGATCATCCGGGACTTCATCGAGCTGCTGGACATTCTCTACCAGCACCCGGGCATGCAGGCGGAAATGCTGCTGAACTCCGAGGAGTTTTCCTACGCCAAGTCCGACGCCGTTTCAGATGAGGCGGATTTGCCCTTCGCCGAGTTTACGGTATAGGAGGCCGCCATGGACGTTTTTTCCCGATATGCGCCGCTGGTGCAGGATTATATCTACCGAAGCGGCTGGCAGAATCTGCGGGGCATCCAGGTGGCCGCGGGAGAGGCAATCTTCGGCACGGACGACAACGTCCTGCTCTCGGCCTCCACTGCCTCCGGCAAGACGGAGGCCGCCTTCTTCCCGATCATCACCCTTCTTTCCGAACATCCGCCCGCCTCGGTTGGCTGCCTCTACATTGCCCCGCTCAAAGCGCTGATCAACGACCAGTTTCTCCGTCTCAACGACCTGCTGGACGAGGCGGAGATCCCGGTCTGGCACTGGCACGGAGACGTTTCCGACTCCCACAAGCGGAAGCTGATGAAGCACCCCTCCGGGATTCTGCAGATTACGCCGGAATCTCTGGAGGCAATGCTGATCCGCCGCCACGGGGAGATCGGCCGCCTCTTCGGCGACCTGCGCTTCATTGTCATTGACGAAATCCATTCCTTCCTGCGGGGCGACCGGGGCATGCAGGTCTTCTGCCTGATCCAGCGGCTGGAGCGGCTCACCGGGGTCCATCCGCGGCGGATTGGTCTTTCCGCCACCATCGGCGAGCCGGCGGCCGTGGGCCGGCTCCTCTCGGCCGGTACCGGGAGAAAAACCGTGATTCCCCAGGCGAAGGCCCCGGGGATGCGGTGGCGGCTTTCGGCGGAACACTTCTACAAGACGCCGCCCCAGGCCGCGGAGGCCGATCCGGTGGACGGAACGCCCGTCCCGCCGGTACAGGCAGATCCCGCCGAGGCCCCGGACGACACGGCGCCGGCCAGCGCGGATCCGGGCTACGCCTACATCTTCGAGCACACAAAGGGGAAAAAATGCCTGGTCTTCTCCAATTCCCGGGAGGAGTGCGAGGAGGCGACCTCAACGCTGCGCGGCTACTGCGAGGCGCAGCACGAGCCGGACCGCTTTTTGATTCACCACGGCAACCTCTCGGTGGCCTATCGCGATAGCGCGGAAATGGCGATGAAGGACGAGGACACGGCGCTGACCACCTGCACGACCGCGACGCTGGAGCTCGGCATCGACATCGGAAAGCTTGAACGCGCCTTCCAGCTCGGCGCGCCGTGGACGGTCTCCGGTTTTTTGCAGCGCATGGGCCGGACCGGCCGGCGCGGGGATCCGGAGGAGATGTGGTTCGTGCTCCGGGAGGAGCACGCCGAGGCCCGGGCCGTTCTGCCCGAGACCGTCCCATGGGAGCTGCTGCAGTGCATCTCCCTGGTTCAGCTCTATCTGGAGGACCGCTGGGTGGAGCCGCCCCGGGAGGGACGTCTGCCCTTCTCCCTGCTCTACCACCAGACAATGAGCACTCTGGCCTCCCTGGGCGAGATGAGCCCGGCGGAGCTGGCCTCCCGGGTGCTGACGCTGGCGCCGTTTGGGAACATCGGGTCCGAAGACTACCGGCTTCTGCTGGAGCATTTGCTGGAGACCGATCAAATCCAGCGCACCGAAAACGGCGGGCTGATCGTCGGTCTGGCCGGAGAGCGGGTTGTCAACAATTTCAAGTTCTTCGCTGTCTTCCAGGAGAACGAGGAGTACACAGTTCGCTGCGACTCCCAGGAGCTGGGCACCATCGTCAAGCCGCCCCCCGTCGGAGACAAGATTGCGATTGCAGGACGGGTCTGGGTCGTGGAGGAGATCGATCTGCAGCGCCGCGAGGTCTACTGCTATCCGGTCAAGGGCACGATCCCTGCCTATTTCGGGGACGTCCCCGGTGATATTCACACGAGAATCCTGGAGCGGATGCACCGGCTAATCTCCCAGAAGGAGCCCTATCCCTATCTGCGCGCGAACGCGGCGGCACGGCTGGCCGGGTTCCGGAGAGACGCCGCCCATATCGGGCTTGCAGACCACCCGCTGGTCTGCCTCGGCGGGAGCATGTACTGTCTCTTCCCCTGGCTGGGGAGCTACGCCTTTTTGGCGCTGGAGCGCTTTCTGCGGCTGAAATGCGCAAAGCGGCTCAAGCTGCGGGGATTCAACGCTGCCCGGCCGTTCTTCATGCAGTTCAGCATGGAGGCAACTGAAGAGGAGTTCTATCAGGTGCTCCGCGAGGAGGCTGCGAAGGACTTCTCCCCGGAGGAGCTGCTCTTTCCGAAGGAGGTCCCCGTCTTCGACAAATACGACGAATATCTGCCCGAGGCTCTGGTCCGGCGCGGCTTTGCCTGCGGCGTGCTGGACGTGGAAGGCATGAAGGCCAGGATCCGGCAGATGGGTTCGGTTTGGAACGGGCTGTGAGCAATTCCCGCATGCGATGGTTCGCATGCGGGTTTTTTACGCGCTGAAATCCGGAATTGATAATGTAAAATTAAGGTTCATACGCTGTAATAGCAGTAACCCCAGCGCCTGCTGCGGAGAGAGGATGGATGCCTTGAAATACCGCCACGAATGGAAGCACGAGATCAGCGCACTGGACCGGCTGGTCCTGTTGGCGCGACTGTCCGCCGTGATGAAGCCGGACCCCCACGCCGTCAACGGGTCCTATCGGATCCGAAGCCTGTATTTTGACACGCCGGAGGACAAGGCCCTGCGGGAGAAGATCGACGGGGTCAACGCCCGGGAAAAGTTCCGCATCCGTTTTTACAACGGAGACACCTCGTTTCTTATGCTGGAAAAAAAGAGCAAGCTGGGCGGCCTTTGCGCCAAGGAGAGCTGCCGCCTGTCCGCCGCCGAGGCGCAGCGGATCGTGGACGGCGATGTCAGCTGGCTCCTGTCCGCGGACCGGCTCCTGTGCCGGGAGCTGTACGCCAAAATGAAGGCCCAGAGACTCCGGCCAAAAACCATCGTCGACTATCGGCGGGACCCCTTTGTCTTTGCGCCGGGGAACGTCCGCGTGACCATCGACTACGACATTCGCACCGGAGACTTTCGCACCGATTTTCTGAATCCCGAAACGCTGACACTCCCCGCGGGAGACGCGCCGATCATCCTGGAGGTCAAATGGGACACTTTTCTGCCGGATCTCGTCAAGGACGCTGTCGGGCTTCCGGGCCGCAGGGTCTCCGCCTTCTCAAAATATGAACAATGCCGGGTGTACGGCTGAATTCTAACAGATAGGAGTCAATCACTATGCCGATTCATTCGATCATGACCGACAGCATTTCCTTCAAAGACATTTTCAAGTCCAGCTTCCTGGAGAACATCACCGCTGTCAGCGTTCTGGATATGGCGCTGACCATTGCGCTCGCCTTTGGCATCGGCCTCTTCATCTTCTTCGTCTACAAAAAAACCTACCAGGGCGTCATGTACTCCTCATCCTTCGGCACGACGCTGATTGCTCTGACCATGATCACCTCCCAGGTCATCCTGGCGGTGACCTCCAACGTGGTCCTCTCCCTCGGCATGGTGGGCGCTCTGTCCATCGTCCGCTTCCGCACCGCCATCAAGGAGCCCCTGGACATCGCCTTCCTGTTCTGGTCCATCGCGGCCGGCATCATCCTGGCCGCCGGCATGATCCCGCTGGCCGTCATCGGCAGCGTCATCATCGGCCTGATCCTGCTGTTCTTCGTGAACAAAAAGCCCCATAAGAACCCCTATATCGTCGTCCTCTCCTGCGAAAGCCACGAAGCGGAGCAGGTCGCCATGGCCTTCCTCAACGAGCGCGTGGAGCGCTGCGTGGTGAAATCCAAGTCCGCGCAGAACGGTCTGATCGAGCTTAACATGGAGGTCCGACTGAAGAACGACAACACCGATTTCGTCAACGCGCTCTCCGACCTGGAGGGCGTCAGCAGCGCGGTCCTCGTCAGCTACAACGGCGAATACATGGGATAGGAAGAAGATATTATGTCAACCAGCAAGCATGTGGACAGATTCTGTCTTGCCGCTGTTGCCGTCACCCTCGTCCTGACGATCCTTTTCATGTGCGGCGGATCCCCGGGACTGAACACCGCGAAGAAAACCATGAAATATGAGCGCACCCTGTTTGATTCCTCCCGCGTCCACAAGCTCGACATCGTCATGGAGGACTGGGACGCCTTTCTCGAGACCTGCGAGAACGAGGAATATGCCGCCTGTACGGTGGTGGTGGACGGGCAGAAGCACAAAAACGTCGCCATCCGTGCCAAGGGCAACACCTCTCTCTCCTCGGTGCGGTCCATGGGCAGCCGGCGCTACAGCTTCAAGCTGGAATTTGACCACTACCAGAAGGGAAAAACCCTGGACGGTCTGGATAAGCTCTGTCTGAACAATCTGATTCAGGACAACACGATGATGAAAGACTATCTGGTCTATCAGATGATGGCCGACTTCGGCGCGGACAGTCCCCTCTGCTCCTTTGTGTGGATCACGGTCAACGGCGAGGACTGGGGGCTCTATCTGGCCGTGGAGGGCGTGGAGGACAGCTTCCTCGCCCGGACCTATGGCTCCGACGCCGGAGAACTCTACAAGCCGGACAGCATGAGCTTCGGCGGCGGCCGCGGGAACGGCAGGGACTTCCGGATGAATGACCTGGACCCGGAGGGCCGCGAGAATCAGGATGTCAGCCTCCCCCAGGGCGGTCAATTTCCCGGTCAGCCCGGAGACGGTCAGCAGGGCGGCTTCCCCCAGGGCGGTCAATTTCCCGGTCAGCCCGGCGTGGGCGGGCAGGACGGTCAGTTTCCGGGACAACACAGCGAGGGCCGCCAGGGCGAGGGTCCCGAGGGCAGCATGGGCAGCGACGACGTCAAGCTGAAGTACATCGACGACGACCCGGACAGCTATGCAAACATCTTTGACAACGCGAAAACCGACGCATCCGCCGCAGATCAGAAGCGGCTGATCGCGTCTCTCAAGCAGCTCAGCGCAGATACAAACTTAGAGGACGTCCTCGACACCGACGAGGTCCTGCGCTACTTTGTGGTCCACAACTTCGTCTGCAACGGCGACAGCTACACCGGCAGCATGATCCACAACTACTATCTGCACGAAGCAGACGGAAAGCTGGCCATGATCCCCTGGGACTACAATCTGGCGTTCGGGACCTTCCAAAGCGCGAACGCATCGTCCGCGGTGAACGCCTCCATTGACAACCCTGTCTCCGGCAGCATGGACGACCGGCCGATGGTGGGCTGGATCTTCTCGGACGCAGGCTATACAGAGCAATATCACGCCTTGTTCAAAGACTTTCTCGACCGCTGGTTCTCCGACGGCCAGCTTGAGAAGCTGATCGTGGAGACCGAAGCCCTGATCCGGCCCTATGTGGAACAGGATCCGACGAAATTCTGCACCGCGGAGGAATTCTCCAAGGGTGCGGCTGCGCTGAAGCAGTTCGTTTCCCTGCGCAGCGAGGCGGTTCGCCGTCAACTGGACGGAGACAGCACCGCCGTGGACACAACCGGTCTGACGCTCTCCGACATGGGCAGCATGGGCGGAGGCGGCGGCCCCGGCGGCGGAGAACAGCCCAACGGCTTCACACCCGCGGGGCGTCCCGGCAATTCGGGCAGAGGCGAAGGTTACCCGGATCCAGGCGTGGCCCCGCAGAATCCCGGTGAAGCGCTGCAGAATTCGGGCGGGAGGCCGCAGAATTCGGGCGGGAGGCCGCAGATGCAGGGCGCTTCCGCCGGACGAGGCTCCGAGGGACAGAATCAGCCTCCCGACGGCATTGGCACCGCCGGCAACACGCAGGACGGCGGAAGCGAAAGCAGCTGCTGGATCCTGGTCGCCGCGTCCGCTCTGGCGCTGGCAGCCGGCTTGGCCATCGCTGTGAAAAAGAAGGCCTGATCGGACTATCATTTCGCCTTCGGCAGGCAAGGCGCAGAAAGTATCGGGGACGGTCCCCTGTGTTATGGTGATTGAAATGCCACGAACGCAGAGAACCGTCCCTTGTGTTTTTATTTCTGCCATAGATTTAATTGCAAAATATTCCATCTATAGTTGCATATTTTTCATTCGTATGATAAAATTATTATGAGGATACGTGTCAACGGGGACGGTTCTCATTGACACATTATAGTCAATCAGGGGACTGCACCGGCGAGAAGGACCCATTTTGGTGGAGGAGGTAGAGCAGCATTATATGCGACTCTTAGATAAAGACTCCGTTTGTAAAGAAGTTATCATCGGAAGGGATACTGCACGCATTATTATTCTTTGGACTGCGGATTTGTTGTTTTGGTTTGGGCCCTTATTCATCAATCAGGGGACGGTTCTCCGATTGAACCGCCAATCATAGAACACCACATGCCGCAAAGCCGCGCACGAAACACATGAGTGAGCGCATAGAATCGGCCTGTAACCATTTTGTAACCCTCACACGCATTAACCGTCCCCTACTACTATACTACTATATATGAAATATGTTGTAGAGGACATCGGACATCAATAGACAACAAGATTATTGAAAGAGCGCAACATGTTGATTTTGGAGCTTCAGATAGGATCTGGGGGATCTTTTAAATGAAACGATTTCACAATCTATTTGTTCTTTTGGCAATTTTCTCAATTATTCTGGGAATTGTAATCTTCAACTTTTGTACCCACAACATTTATGATATAATGAGTTTTACTCCAAAAACGGCGCTAAGTTCTTTCATCTCGCTGTTTGTGACCATTTTTACAACCGCATTCTGTTACTTCCCTTCATTACACAAAAAGAATCTCACGGCCGTTCAATTGATTGTCAGCACTATTTACTTTTTGAGATGGGTTATCATTGCAATCAATAAATCCCACTATTTTGCTTCGCTTGTTTCTGAACAGTTTATTCGCAAAGAAATAAACCTGTATCTCCAGGCAATTATCTTTGGAAATCTGATTTGGGGATTCGCGCTAGCTGGGCTATCGATTATTACGATTGCAAAGCACCAAAAGCATTGAACATAGAAACATTA
>CAMOLY010000017.1 GCA_946619065.1 uncultured Clostridia bacterium
GAGAACGACGATCCCGGCCGCGTGACGCTGATGGACCCGCCTGAGGTCATCATGCGTCAATTCAAGCGGGCGGTCACCGACTGCGACGCCTGCGTCCGCTACGACCCGGAGCACAAAAAGGGCGTATCCAACCTGATGACGATCTATTCCGCCGCCACCGGCAAGACCTTCCCGGAGATTGAAAAGGAATTCGACGGTCAGGGCTACGGCGCCTTCAAAGCTGCGGTGGGCGAGGCCGTGGTGGAGCTTCTGCGCCCGATCCGCGAGGAATCAACCCGCCTGATGGCCGACAAGGTTTATCTCGAGTCCGTCTGCAGGCAGGGCGCCGAGAAAGCGGGCTATATCGCCAATAAAACCCTGCGCAAAGTCTATAAAAAAGTGGGCTTTGTCGCCAGATAAGAGGCTGCTATGATTTTAGACGTACATTTTCTGATCCGCGTCGGCCTTGCCCTGCTGGCCGCCGGCGTGGTTTCCTTTGCGGTGACACCTGTGGTCAAGATCCTGGCCCAAAAAATGGGTGTGATGGACATTCCGAAGGATAGCCGCCGGATGCACAAGGTACCGATCCCCCGCATGGGCGGATTGGCAATCTTCCTGGCCTTTTTCCTGTCCGTGCTTGCCTTCTCGAAGCAGATCGACCGCCCGTTGTCGGCAATTCTGCTCGGCGCGGTTGTGATTGTGATTCTCGGCGTGTTTGACGACAAATACGCCTTGAGCGCAAAGCTCAAGCTGCTTGTCCAGATCGGCGCAGCCTGTATTGTGGTCTTCTACGGCAACTGCCGCATCAGCCGCCTGACGAACCCCTTTGGAAACAGCCTGTACGATTACTGGGATCTGGGAGTCTGGTCGTACCCGATCACGATCATCTGGATCGTCGCGATCACCAACGCCGTGAACTTCATCGATGGCCTTGACGGCCTGGCCTGCGGTGTTTCCGCGATTTCCGCCATCAACCTGCTTGTCATCGCCCTGCTGGTCTCGGACGGAAGAGTCGCGATCGTGATGGCTGCGCTGGCCGGCGCATGTCTGGGCTTCGTGCCTTACAACTTCAACCCGGCCAAGATCTTTATGGGCGATACCGGGTCGACGTTCCTGGGCTTTATTCTGGCTACGGTATCGATCCTCGGCCTGTTTAAGGCCTACACGGTGATTTCCTTTGCGGTACCCTTCCTGATTCTGGGCCTGCCGATTTTCGACATCTGCTTTGCGGTGATCCGCCGCGTTGCCCATCATCAGAGCCCGATGGCAGCAGACCGCGGACATATCCATCACAGACTGATTGACATGGGCTTCAGCCAGAAGCAGACGGTGGCGATTGCCTACGTTCTGACCGGGATTCTCGGACTGGCGGCGGTGCTGCTGACGGTTTCCGGCGCGATGCGCGCGCTGATCCTGCTCGGCGCGATTCTGGTCGTGGGAGCAATCGGCCTGGAGCTGATTATCTCAGGCAAGCCGCTGCACAGACGGAACGGCCGAACTGTGCTGGATGGTGAGTCCACAGAGGGACTTTCCGAAGCAGAAAAAGAAACGCAGTCTGACGCAGAGACGCCGAAGGAAGAAGCGGCGCGGGAAGAGGAGGCGGCACATGCGGCCCATTAAAGTAATGTCCGTGTTCGGCACCCGGCCGGAGGCCATCAAGATGGCGCCGCTGGTGATGCAGCTGCAGGCCATGCCGGAATTTGAGTCGATCTGCTGTCTGACCGGCCAGCATCGGGAGATGCTGGACTCCGTCATGGACATTTTTCGGCTGAAGGCTGACTATGACCTGCATATCATGCAGGCTCGCCAGACCCTCTCGTCCATCACGAGCCGTACCCTGCTCGGGATGGAGGACGTCATCACCCAGGCAAAGCCGGACCTGATTCTGGTCCACGGCGACACCTCCACGACCTTTGCCGGTGCTCTCGCCGCCTTCTATCACAGGATCCCGGTCGGTCATGTCGAGGCGGGTCTTCGTACCTGGGACAAGTACTCCCCCTATCCGGAGGAGATGAATCGCACCCTGACCGGCGACATTGCCGAGCTGCACTTCTGCCCGACGGCGAACAACCGCGCGAATCTGGAGCGCGAGGGAATCCGCGGTGAGAAATTTCTGACAGGCAACACCGTCATCGACGCAATGAAGACCACGGTCCGTCCGGACTACGTCTTCCAGACGCCGGAGCTCAACGGACTTGATTTCGCCGGCCGCCGCGTCCTGACCTTGACCTGTCATCGCCGTGAAAACTACGGTCAGCCGATGACGGACATCCTGACTGCGGTCCGCGAGCTGGCGGAGCGTCACCCCGAGATCGAGGTCGTCTATCCGGTCCACCTGAGCCCCGCCGTCCGCGAGACTGCCTTCTGCATTTTGAAAGACGTGCCCCGCGTTCACCTGATCGATCCGATCGACGTTGAAGAGATGCACAATCTGATGGCCCGCAGTTACTTCGTGATGACGGATTCTGGCGGCCTGCAGGAGGAAGCTCCTGCCCTCGGAAAGCCGGTTCTGGTTCTGCGCCGCGAGACCGAACGCCCGGAGGCGGTCGAAGCCGGAACGGTTCTGCTGGCCGGCGTCGAAAAGGAGCGGATTCTCCGCCTCGCGGAGGAGCTGCTGACCGATCCGGAAACCTACCAGAAAATGGCCAAGGCAGTCAACCCCTACGGCGACGGCCATGCCAGCGAGCGGATTGCCCAGGCAATCCTCTGGTATTTCCATCGGCGCGGCGACCGTCCCGCCGACTTCCAGCCAGGAACCTGACTTGCGCCAGGATTCCGATGACGAAAAAAACAATCAGACCCGCTCAGGAGCGTCTGCCCTTGAGCGGGTCATTCTCTTGCCTGAATCCGTCTCTGCGGTGCGCCGGGGTCGACGGTTCATGCTGGTCATCGTCCTGGGTCCGGGGCGTTTCCGAGCAACAGATACAGTGCCGCTGCGATCAGCAGCTCCGTCCCGCTCGCCCCGTCATTTTTCATTGTCAGCAGCAGTACCGCCAGGATCAAAAAATCCTCGGTGTCCAGCCCGCGCAGCAGCATTCCGATGCCCCCGCCCGGAAAACCGCCGGGCGGGGGACGTCCCATCGGACCCGGCCGCGTTCCGGGCCGAGACGGCGGTCCTGGGTGATGTTGCGGGCCAACCCCATGCGTCCGCTTCGGGGGTTCTCCCAATTCTCCATGCGGCTTCACCTGTGTCGGCGTACCGGGATCCTGCTGCCGGCCCGCTTCCGGCGTAATATTCCGCTGCGCCTGCTGCGTCTTTGCAGCACCCTGTGCATGCCGGCGGTAGCCCCCGTTCCCGTCGGGCAGATACCGGCTATACATGATTTCCATGGCCGGAGGCGAGCAACATTCCCGCCAGACGCGACAGGCGGGCGGCTGTCAGAGCGCGTTCGGCCTTCCTGCGTCCCCGCTCCGAGAGGCCGGAACGCAGTGCGGAGAATACACGCTCCTCGCTGCCGGTCATGGTCCCCAGTCTGGCCATCATTGCTGCGATCTGACCGTCCGGCGTGACCTGTCCGGGCGAAGAGGACTGTTCGGGTCCGGCCTCCTGCGGCTGATCGTCCTGCGGCTCCGGCTGCAGACCGAGGGCGGCTGCCATTTGCTGAAGCTGGGCCATCTGTGCCGGGTCGGAGAGAATGGCCTGAATGGTATTCTGCAGATCCTCCATCACAGCTTCTCCCCGAGCCGACCGGCCAGCTCCTCGCCTTCGCCGCCGAGCAGCGGCGCGAGGATCTGCTGCGCGGCCCCGGCGTCGCCGGCGCGGATCGCTTGCGCGGCAGCCTGCAGGGTGCCCGGGCCGCCTTTTTGCAGAAGACGGAGCAGGGCTGCCCCGTCCGGGCTCTGCAGGAGCTTGCGGAGCCGCTCCGGGTCCGGCTCGTTCACAGAAAATTTCCGCTTTTCTCCATTCATTGCCTTGCCTCCCACACAATTATTTGCTATAATAATCATATGCGGAAGGGAAGGGAATGGTGCCGGCGTGAAGGTTTTGGTTTTCTCCGATTCCCATGGGGAACTCGGCCACATGCAGCGGATGATCGAACGGGAGAAGCCGGACTACGTCTTCCACCTGGGCGACCATGACCGCGACGCAGACGAGCTCCGCCGGGATTACCCCCTGCTTCCGATTGCGAACGTCCGCGGCAACTGCGACTGGTACTCCGACACGCCGCTGACGCTGACGTTTGACCTTGGCAGCTTCCGGTTTTTCCTCTGCCACGGTCACACCTACGGCGTCAAGAACCATCTGCTTCAGGCGGTGTACGCCGCAGAAGAAGCTCGCGCGGATTTCCTGCTCTTCGGGCATACCCACGAACCGCTTCTGGATGAGGAAAACGGCATTCACATTCTGAATCCCGGCGCCTGCGGCTATGGCCCCCGGCCAACCTGCGCCGTGATTACGCTCGGACCGGGCAAAACCTGCTCGGCCTCGATTCAGACCATAGAAAGCTGAGGTGCAGCCTATGATTCTTGCAATTGACATCGGGAACAGCAACATTGTCCTTGGCGGTCTGGACGGAGATCGCATTGCCTTTCAGGCCCGCATGGCCACGGATCCGGTCAAGACGGCGGACCAGTACTGTGCGGAGCTCAAATCCATGCTGTCTCTTTTTGATCTCGACCCGAGGACGCTGGAGGGCTCAATCGTCTCCTCGGTCGTCCCGCCGGTCAGCAATTCCATTGAAGACGCAGTGGAACGTCTGTCCGGTCACCGGCCGCTGATCGTTGGCCCCGGAATCCGGACCGGGGTAAAAATTGCCATTGATGATCCCGCCCAGGCCGGTGCGGATCTGGTTGTCGCGGCTGCCGCAGTGCTGGCGGAGTACGGTGCGCCGGCCTGTGTGATCGATCTTGGCACCGCGACCACGATCACCGCCCTGGACCGGAACGGCGTCTTCCTTGGCGGTACGATCCACCCCGGCGTCCGGATTTCGCTCCGCGCCCTGACCAGCGGGACAGCCCAGCTTCCCGGCATCAGCCTGGAGGCTCCGAGAAAGGTCATCGGTACCAATACGGTCGACTCGATGCGCGCCGGCATTCTGACGGGAACCGCCTGCATGCTGGACGGAATGATTGACCGCTTTGAACAGGAGCTGGGCTATTCGCTCCCGGTGATCGCCACCGGAGGCCTTGCGAAGCTGGTCATGCCGCTGTGCAGACGCAGCATGATTCTCGATCAGGATCTCCTGCTGAAGGGCCTGCGCGAGATCTACCGCCGGAACATCAAATAGCGCACAGGCAGAGGATCGAGGCGGCGATGACGCCCAGGCTGACGCCCAGGGCCGTCACAGCCTCCCGGATCGCTGCCAGCTCCGCGGCCTTTCTGCGCGCAGCGGCTGCGGAAGGGGAGAAGCGGTCCATCGTACGGTGTGCATTTGATACGTTCGTCATAAGAGCATCCCTCCGTAAGTTTGATTTCTATAGAGATTCTAATAAATCTATTGTCCTATAAACAGGACAGAAAGGAGCCCCGCATGAGAGAATTTTCCTTTCCGGCCAGAAAGCATACTGATATCCACTGCTGCAAGTGGGAGCCCCAAGGATCGGTCCGCGGCGTGATCCAGATCATCCACGGCATCGCGGAATACGCGGCTCGCTATGACGAGCTGGCCAAGGTTTTCACAGACCACGGCTTCGTTGTGGTTGCCGAAGACCACATGGGCCACGGCAAGTCCATCTCCGAGGAGATCCCCCAGGGCTGCCTTGCTGACGGCTGGGAGACCATGGCAGCCGACAGCTACCGTCTGACCGGCATGACCCGCGAAGAGTACCCGGAGACTCCCTATTTCCTCTACGGTCACAGCATGGGCTCCTTCCTGACTCGCACGATCCTCTACACCTATCCGGACGCGGGCTTTGCCGGCGTCGTGATCAGCGGCACCGGCTGGATGCCAAAGCTGGTTCTCAAGGGCGGCCGCGCAATCTGCAGAGTCGAGGCGAAAAAACACGGTTGGAACGGCACCAGCGCTACCATCGACAAGCTGATGTTCGGCTCCTACAACAAGGGCTTCGACCATCCCCGCACGCCGGTGGACTGGCTCACCCGAGATGAAGCAGTCGTTGACCGCTATATTGAAGACCCGCTGTGTGGCTTCTCCGCCTCCGTCGGCCTTGCCAGCGAGATGCTTGGCGGCATGCTCCGCAACGAGGACAGGAAGAACCTGGAGAAGATGCCGAAGGACCTGCCGATCCTTTTCGTCTCCGGCGACAAGGACCCGGTCGGCTCGAACGGCAAGGGCGTGCGCCAGACATATGAGGCCTTCCGCCAGGCCGGCATGCAGGATGTGAGCTGCAAGCTCTATCCCGACGGCCGCCACGAGATGCACAATGAACTGAACCGCGACGAGCTCCACCGTGATGTGCTGGCCTTCCTCGACCGGGTGCTGGCAAAGTAAGACGGATCCGGCCCATGCCGGGCCACAAGATACTATTGTACCGTTTATAGGACAGAAACAAGGCTAATCTGAATACAGAAATCAACGATCGGAACCGATCGGAAAGGACTGTGTCAGATGGATTACAGAATCGTTTCTGTCCGCGGACACTATGAGGTCTATGACCGCAGCGGACGTTTTATTCTCTCTGCCGATACCAGATCCGAGGCGGAGGAGGAGCTTGAAGCCGCCTGAGGCGGACTTCGTCTGCGGTTTTCGGCCGGTTTTTCGCGCGGGAGCAAGCGCCATGCCAAACTATAAACTGATTCTCGAATATGACGGCAGCCGCTACCGCGGCTGGCAGCGCCTGCCAGACGGCAGCGCGACGGTGCAGGGCAGGCTTGAACAGGTCCTGTCCCGGCTTCTGGATGAGCCGACGGAGGTCTCCGGCAGCGGCCGCACCGACGCCGGCGTCCACGCCCTGGGACAGGTCGCCTCCTTTCGTACCGCCCGTGAGATCCCGCCGCAGGAGCTGCTGCGTGATCTGCGACGGTATCTGCCCGAGGACATCGGCGTGCACTCGGTGGAAATCGCCGATCCGCGCTTCCATGCCAGACTCAGCGCGGTTGGAAAGACCTACCGTTACCGGGTTTGGAACTCGGACGCGCCCTGCGTTTTTGACCGCCGCTTTGTTTACGTCTTTCCGGACCCTGTTGACGAAGCCGCCATGGGCCGGGCGGCCCGGCTGCTGCTGGGGACGCATGACTTCCGCGGCTTTTCCGCCGCGCGGACAAACAAGTCCACGGTCCGCACGCTGACCGGCCTGGAGATTGATCGGCTCGGCCCGGAGCTCCGCTTCACGCTGACCGGCGACGGCTTTCTCCACCGGATGGTGCGGATCCTGGTCGGGACCCTGCTGGAGATCGGCAGGGGAGACCGCGATGCGTCGTGCATCGGGGAGATCTTTGCGCGCGGCACCCGCGCCGAGGCCGGCTTCACGGTCCCGGCGAAGGGCCTCTGCCTGATGGAGGTGCAATACCGATGAGTATCCAGATTTTCGGAACTGCCAAGAGCTTCGATACGAAGAAGGCCGAGCGCTGGTTCAGGGAGCGGCGCATTCCCTTTCAGTCTGTGGATATGAAGCGCTTCGGCCTCTCCGGCCGGGAATTCGACAGCGTCCTGCGCGCGGTGGGCGGGATCGACAATCTGATCGACTGGGACGGCAAAAGCCCGGAGCTCGACCTGCTCCGCTGGCTCGGCGACGAGCGGCAGAAGGAGGACAAGGTTTTCGACCATCAGGAGCTGATCCGGCTTCCGGTGGTCCGGAACGGCAAACAGGCCACGGTGGGCTATACGCCGGAGATCTGGCAGGCTTGGAAAACAGAAAAATAGGATGCACCGAGGCGCGTCCGCAGGAGGAAATCTATGAAGAATCCGGCGAAACTGCTGAAGCTGAAAAGAGAATGGGATGGCTTTGCGACCCGTCATCCGAAGCTGCTGCGCTATCTGGTCTATGTCAGCGACCACAGTCTGGAGGACGGCTCGATCCTGGACCTGACCGTGACCGATCCGACGGGCAAGCCCCTGCACGCAAACGCGAAGCTGACGGCCGAGGACGTGGCCTTCCTCCAGCAGCTCCGCGCTGTTCTCGGCGGCGGCGGGCTGTGACAGCAGGGTGTACCTGCGCCTTCCATGCGCTGCCAGCCGGAGCAGAACGGTCAAATCGAATACCGCCCAAACGCCAACGCCCAAGTCTTCACAGGCTTGGGCGTTTGACGTCAAAGAGAGAATGTTTTTAACTTTTTTCCCGTTTCTTGTCAACCGTTTTCGTTTTTGCTTCGTCATATAGTCAGAATGAAAAAACAGAGGTGGTTTTCATGCCGGACAGCAGCTTTGCACAATGCTACCGGAACCTGATCGGCACCATGCGTCTCACACCGGAACGTTCCGAGAAGCAGTTGGCAGAGATTCTGCGGCAAATCAGCTGCCAGCAGCCGCAGAAGTTGAAAGACAGAGACCTGCCGGACAGGGGGATAAGCACATGAAGGAAGAAAGAATCGATGCGCTGCTCCAGAATGCCAGGGCAGGAGATCAGGACGCTTTTACCGCCCTGTACAACGCCACGAGTCAGGACGTCTACCAGACCATCCGTTCCATGGTGCGCAGCGAACAGCTGGCCCTGGATATCCAGCAGGAGGTCTACATCCGCGCCTTTACCCATCTGGACCAGTTGGAAGCCCCCTCGAAGTTCTCATCCTGGCTCCGGGTCATCGCGGTCAATCAGACGCGGACAGAGCTCAGAAAGCAGACGCCGATCCTGTTTACAGAGCTGGAGCGGGAGGATGGACCGGAGATTCCGGAGATTTCGGACGACCGTCCCGAGCAATTTCCGGAGCTGGTCCTGGAGCAGAAGGAGACCGCCGAGCTGGTACAGGAAATCCTGGGAAGTCTCACCGACAGCCAGCGTCTGCTGGTCGGTATGTATTACTATGAGCAGATCCCGGTGACAAAAATCGCCGAAGACCTGGGGGTCAGCCCGGGCACCGTCAAGAGCCAGCTCTCCCGGAGCCGGAAGAAGGTGGAGGCCGGGATCCGGGCCCTGGAGGAAAAGGGCGTCAGGCTCTTCGGCCTCTCGCCCATGCCCTTCCTGCTGGCCCTGCTGCGACGGCTTAAGCCTGCGGAAAAAGCCGAGAAACAGGTCCTGGCCGACGCGCTGACAGAATCCGGCGTCGCAGAGACCGCCATGATCCGTGTCGGCACGGGCTTTTTCCACACGATAGCGGGAAAGGCGCTGGCGGGCCTGACCGCCGTGGCAATCATCGGCGGCGGGATCGCAGGATTCTCCTGGTATCGGAACCGTAAGACGGCGCCGACCGTGGGCGACGTACAGCTCATAAACACCGTGAATCAGACGGACAATCCGAGCATATCTGAGGATTCATCCATGCAGACGGAACCGCAAAACGGAACCTCCGAAGAGACGGAGGAGGTGATCGTCACCGTGGAGGATTCTACGGAGGGCCCCACTGACACAGATCCCACCGTCCAGGAACCGTCCGATCCCGCGGAGGGCGAAGATCACACCGCTTCCGCACCCATGCCAACAGATCCGACGGCCCCGCTCAAACCGACTGCCCAAACGAAACCGGAATCCACGAATCCGGAGCCGACCGACCCGGAACCAACCGATCCCGATCCCACGGAACCGGAGTCGACGGAACCAAAACCAATTGATCCGAATCCCACGAATCCGGAGCAGACCGACCCGGAACCAACCAATCCCGATCCGACGCATCCGGAGCCGACCGACCCGGAGCCGACCGACCCGGAGCCGACCGACCCAGAACCCTCAACCGAGGCACCCACAGACCCGCCCCCCGCTGGCCCGGAGTCTACATACCCCGCCGATACGCAGCCCTCCGATCCGGAACCCAGCCAGCCTATCGAATCGGATTCTGAGCAGCCTCCGGATGTTCCAATTCAGACGGATCCGAGCGAGGCCGAACCAACCGACCATTCGCCAACGCCTGCCGATCCTTCGGAAGATGCAATCATCGTGGAAGGCTGGAGCATAAGGCTTGGGTTTGAAAATACCGTCTCCGGGTGGATGGAGCCTGCAACGCTCCGGGATTTGGAATGGGGAAAAGAATACACGATTGTTGTGAATGTGAACAAGCGCGTAACCGAAAACACCTTGCCTGCTTTCAATTCCGATAACATGCTTGTAGTAATGCCAGTACAGACGCTTCCTGTCATCGGAGGTTTTGGAGCTCAGTGCTATTGTAGGTTTTACTGTAACGGTCCCGGCACAGCGCATGTATCCATTGACTTCAGGAATGGGCAGATATTAGATTTCACAATGATTGTTTCTGAGTAATCGGACCAAGTGCTTTTTATCCTGTTCTCAATAGAAAGACACAGATTATGAATCGGGAAAGGGGCGTTGAACCATTGAAAAAAAGCATCATAAATGGCGTATCCGTTTTGTTAAGCCTCATATTGCTGATCGGACTTGTTCCCAGTGGGATCGAACCAGCTAAAGCGGCGGAAAACAATGCCTACAATTGGCTTGTTGATTATGTGAAGAGCAACGGAGAATACGATCAGACCACAGAGCAATATACGTTTTCCTGGAAGGATAAGTGGTTCCGTGAGTTCGAGTTCATGGCTGTCTATGATGATCGGGTTTCAGATCTTTTCCTGAAGCTGATTGATCCGCCGCTTGATTATCTGTACTTGCAGTTTGACAGTGAAAACGATGAAGTCATAGACGTTTACGCCGGTCAGACGGGCGCTTATGCCGCATATTCTCAGCTGAACCGGGGGAACTATCAGGCTGGAAACAAGTTCGTCCTATTAAGCTACTCCGGAGATACTGCCTACATCGAACTTTATGCTTGGTTTATGCGAGAATATGTACCTGCCATTCTGGAGGAAGTCCATAATCTGCTGGTGTTATCCGGCTCGGGCTATTCGGTACATGACCTTGGCTTTCACTCATTTTCAAGGCATTCTGTTCATGTCTACGATGACGGAACGATTGTTTTGGAGCCAACATGCTCAGAAACAGGGATTCTTCGCTATTTCTGCTTGATTTGCGGTTCTGAATTGGGGGACCACCCAATTCCTGCAACGAATCAGCATGAAATGGAGTTTTACAGATATGATCCTGCGCCAAGCTGTACTGAGGCGGGCTCCGTGATTCTTCGATGCCGAAGATGCCAAGAAAGATTTGGCCGGAAGGAAGTGCCTGCGTTGGGTCATGCCTGGGCGCTGACCGAAGTCCTGACGGAGGCGGAGGAGGGCGGACACGCCGGCAGAGGCCTCTACACCTGCAGCCGCTGCAATGAGACCAAGGAGGCGCGGCTATGCGCCGGGGAGGTTTTCACCGACATGCCCGAAGAGGGCAACTGGGCACACGCGCCCATCGACTGGGCGTTTTTCAACGGCATTACCGTGGGAAAAACGTCAACGATCTTTGCGCCGAAGGCCCCTTGCACCCGGGGCGAAGTGGTGACCTTCCTTTGGCGTGCGGCGGGAAAACCGGAACCGGAAACAGACAAGAATCCCTTTTCGGACGTGAAGGAGGGATCCTACTATTACAAAGCGGTTCTCTGGGCAGTGGAGCAAGGGATCACCAAAGGAAAAACGTCAACGATCTTCGCGCCGAAAGCGACCTGCACCCGGGGCGAGGCGGTGACCTTCCTCTGGCGCACGGCGGGAAAGCCGGAACCCGGGATTTCGGATCATCCCTTTTCTGACGTGAAGGATAGCGACTTCTATTACAAAGCGATGCTCTGGGCCTATGAGAACGGCGTAACCAACGGTACCGGTAATACGACCTTCGGCCCCAAGGCAACCTGCAACCGCGCCCAGGTGGTTACCTTCCTCTACAGGGCCTGGCAATGATTCCGGACAAGGTTTGCAATTCGTTTCTCTGAGGTATTATTATAAACATGGATTGAAACTACCATAAGGAGGATTCACTTATGAAAAAACGCCTTCTGAGCATGCTGCTCGCTCTGGCGCTTCTTTGCGCCTTTCTCCCCTCGGCAGCCGCCGCAGAGGGGGACGTCGCCATCGACGAAACCAACTTCCCCGATGCAATCTTCCGTTACTTTGTCAAACGATATGATTCTGACCACAACGACGTTCTGAGCCAGGAGGAGCTGGCTGCTGTCACGCAGATAGACGTTTATGATTACGGAATCACTTCCTTAAAAGGAATTGAGTATTTTTATGAGCTGAAAGAGCTTTCCTGCGGAATGAATCGGCTGACAGAGCTGGATGTGAGCAGGAACAAGGGGTTGACGGGGCTGTACTGCTACATGAACCAGCTGACGTCGCTGGATGTGAGCGGGTGCCCGTCTTTGGAATACTTGGCCTGCGACGATAATCAGTTGACTGCGCTGGACGTGAGCAAAAACACGGCGTTAATAGAACTTGGATGCTGCGACAACCAGTTGAGCGAACTGGACGTGAGCAAGAACACTGCATTGGAGCACCTGGTCTGCTACATGAACCAGCTTACCGCGCTGGACGTGAGCAAGAATACGGCCCTGACCGTATTGCAATGCTTCGAAAACCAGCTTACGACCCTGGACGTGAGCAGCAATACGGCGTTAATAGTCCTGAGCTGTGACAGCAACCAGCTGACGGCCCTGGATGTGAGCAGGAACACGGCTCTGAATGAGTTGCGCTGCAGCGACAACCAGCTGACCGCGCTGGACGTGAGCAGGAACACGGCGTTAATAAAACTTGTATGCTGCGACAACCAGTTGAGCGAACTGGACGTGAGCAAGAACACTGCATTGGAAGAACTGTTCTGTTACAGCAATCAGCTGACAGCCCTGGACGTGAGCAAAAACGCGGAGTTATTCACACTGGAATGCTACAGCAATCAGCTGACAGCCCTGGACGTGAGAAAAAACGCGGAGTTATCCACACTGGAATGCTACAACAATCAGCTGACTGCGCTGGATTTGAGTAAGAATCGGAACTTATCGTACTTGCGCTGTTATGGCAACAATATGACTGTTCTGAACATCTCCTTCGTTCCGCACCTTTTGTACGCGCTGGAGAACGGAGCAATGACCGTGTTTGAGGAAGAGGGCTTCGTCGAGTACAGAGGACGTGGCTTTCTTGCCGTGGACCTCGGTCAGAATATCATTTCTGAAGAGAATCCCTTCCTTGACGTGACGACGGACGATTTCTTCTATGACGCCGTTATCTGGGCGGTCAACCACGATCCGCAGATCACCACCGGCACCTCGGCAACGTCCTTCAGTCCGGGCAAGACCTGTACCCGCTCCGAGGTGGTGACCTTCCTCTGGCGCGCCGCCGGCTGCCCGGAGCCGACGATTACAGAAAATCCGTTCACGGACGTCAAGTCGACGGACTGGTTCTACAAGGCCGTGCTTTGGGCAATGGCAAACAGCATCACGACGGGTTCCGGCGCAAATACTTTCTCACCCAGGAGAGAATGTTCACGCGCCGAGGTCGTGACCTTCCTGTGGCGAGCCGCCAGGCAGCCGGAGCCGACGACAACCGTGAATCCATTCACGGACGTCGAGGACAGCTTCTACTACAAGGCGGTTTTGTGGGCTGTGGAGAACGGCATCACGACGGGTACCTCCAAAACGACCTTTGCACCCAAAAGAGTATGTACGCGCGGAGAGGTCGTGACCTTCCTGTACCGGCAGAGGGCAGCCCGGCGGTCGGCTCGGTGACAGTTCCTTACACCGACGTCCAGTCCGGCGCCTTCTATGAGAACGCGATGAAGTGGGCCTATGCCAACGGCATCGACAG
>CAMOLY010000018.1 GCA_946619065.1 uncultured Clostridia bacterium
TTTTCTGCCAACTCAATCCACCGCCTTTCCGTCTTTCATGAAGCGATAGCAGGCAACCTTGTGCGTTTCGCTGAGGCTGATTTCCTCAGGATAAGGCCCGGTGCAGGCGCCAATGCACTGATTGCAGCGGTCCTTGAAGTAGCAGTAGTTCGGCATGTTGATCGGGTTCGGGACCTTTCCGGGGATGGAATAGAGCTCGTCGACCTTCTTGCCGACAACCGGCTTCGAGGCCATCAGGCCGATCGTGTAGGGATGGCTGGGATGATGGAAAATGTCCTCTGCAGTGCCCTTTTCGACGATGCGGCCGGCGTACATGACGACCACGTAATCGGCCATCTCCGCGATGACGCCGAGGTCGTGGGTGATCAGCATGATCGAGGAGTTGATCTTATCCTTCAGGTTGCGGAGCAGGTCCAGGATCTGCGCCTGGATGGTGACGTCCAGAGCAGTCGTGGGTTCGTCGGCAATGATCAGAGAGGGGTTGCAGGAAAGCGCCATTGCGATCATAACACGCTGACGCATACCGCCGGACAGCTCGTGGGGGAACATCTTATAGACGCCCTCGCTGTTCGCGATGCCCGCCATCTCCAGAAGCTGAATGGTCTTCGCCTTGATTTCTTCCTTCGTCAGGCCGTCGCCATCGTGGAGGGCAATGACCTCGTCGACCTGCTCGCCGATGCGGAACACCGGGTTGAGGGAGGTCATCGGTTCCTGGAAAATCATCGAGATGTAATTGCCGCGCAGATGCTCCATGACGGAGATCGGCGTCTTGGCAATGTCGATCGCCTTTTCACCCTTGAGGTTCATGCGGATCTGGCCTTCGACAATCTGGCCCTGCGGACGCTGCAGCAGGCGCATGATCGAAAGCGAAGTCACGGATTTGCCGCAGCCGGATTCGCCGACCACGCCGACCGTTTTGCCGATCGGAACTTCAAAGGAAATGCCGTCCACCGCGTGGACCGTGCCGACGTCCGAGAAGAAGAAGGTGTGCAGGTTCTCGATCTCCAGGACGTTGCTGGGGTCGCGCATGGTTGTGGTGTACTCGGACTCATCCACGTTCTTGCGCTTGTACTGCTTTTCGAGCTCGTTGGTAATTTTGCGATTCTCCCGGGAGATCCGCCGGGATTCCTTGGCGGTCAAATAGCCATCGTTGCGTTTCTTAGCCATTCGTATTCCTCCCTTCCTCAGCGCTTCATCTTCGGGTCGAACGCATCACGCAGACCGTCGCCGACCAGGTTGAAGGCCAGAACGGTGAGCAGAAGCAGCACGCTCGCGGGGATCCAGATGAACCAGTAATTCGTTAACACGAAGGTATTGTTGACGTCGTTGATGATGTTGCCCCAGGAAGCGAAGGGGAACTTGACGCCCAGGCCCAGGAACGACAGCGTCGCCTCGGTGATGATGACGCCGCCAAGGCTCATCGTGCACTGAACAATCAGCTGCGGCATGACGTTCGGGATCAGATGCTTGAAGATGCGGTGCCGGACGGAGATGCCGCAGGCTTCGGTGGCGGTCATGAACTCCTGCTCGCGCAGACTCAGGATCTGGCCGCGGACCAGTCTGGCAATGCCTGCCCAGCCCAGGAAGCCGAGGATCAGCATCAGGTAGACCATTCGGATCATCGGGTCCACACGGGCGGCGTCCATCGCCGCACCGAGAATGATCAGCATCGGCGTCGAAGGGATACAGTAGAAGATATCGACCAGACGCATGATCAGGTTATCGACCCAGCCGCCGAAATAGCCGGAGATACCGCCCATGATGATGCCGAGCGCCGTCTCAATGATCACGACGATGAAGCCGATGACCAGGGAGACGCGGCCGCCGTACATCAGACGGGTCAGCATGTCCATGCCGTACTTATCTGTGCCCAGCAGATGGGTCTTGCTGGGGAAGGAATACTTGTCGTACTGATAGGAGACCTGCTCCTGGCGAATGATCCAGTTGTCCTGGTTCTGGCTTCGCTCGATCAGGTAGGTGGCAGTCGCGTTTTTCTCGCCTTCCGGCTCTTCCACCGGATCATCCGTATGGATGCCGCCGGTCTCGTCCTCGGTCTGCCCTTCCTCCTCGTCGAGAATCAGGGATTCGTCGGTATAGGTGAATTCCGTCTCGCCGTTCTGAATGGCAACAATCAGCTTTTCCTTGAAGTCACGGCTCAGCGCGATGTCGGGCATCTTGGCTTCCACAACAAAACGGCTGATGTAGGCGACTTCCTGATTTCCTTCGAGAATGCCGCCGGTCTCGTCGATCGTATAGGACTTGTCGCCGGAGGAGAAGGAGGTCTGATTCGAAGTGTAGGCGAGCAGGGCGTTATAAGTAAAGTCGAAGCTCAGCGATTCGGAGCCGCTGGAGGAACGGACGACGTCCTTATACGCGATGCCGACCACCTTGCCGTCGGACAGGATCGTGTACAGATCATCATGCTGCGGCTCGACCGTATAGTTGACATCCTTGTAGGAAAACTCGGTCCTGCCCTGAGAGATGGCGAGGAAGGCCTGCGCATTGACAGCGCTGCCGAAGCTGCCCTTCTCCGCCTCCATATAGCGGAACTCCTTGTTTTCTGTCACCGCGGCAAACTCACGGTTGAGCAGCTCATTGCGGTAGAAGAACTGATCCTGACTGTAGGGAGAAATCAGTCCGCCGATAAAGGAGAAGACGAACATGAAAACCAGGATCGAAAGGCCGGTCACAGCCAGGCGGTTCCGGAAAAAGCGCTTGGCAACCAGCTGACCCGGAGAAAGCACCTTGACACGGCGGTCGTCGTTCAGGGAATACTGCTCGTTACGGTCTTTCTTTTCATTCTCAACTTGTTTTTTCATTGCGTCGGACCCCCTTCCTTAGGAAATCCGTACGCGAGGATCCACCACAGCGTACAGAATGTCGGCAATGAGGTTGCCCAGGAGGGTCAACACCGCCAGGAATACCATGTAGAACATCGAGAACGGAATGTCACCGGCAATCATTGCCTGGAAGGAGGTATAGCCGATGCCCGGCAGGGCGTACAGCGTCTCGGTGATCAGTGCGCCGGAGAACAGGCCGGGGAGGCTGCCGCCGATGATGGTGACCAGAGGAATCAGCGTGTTGCGGAAGGCATGATGATAGATGACCTTGCGCTCGGAAAGGCCCTTGGCACGGGCCGTGCGCACGTAGTCGGCGTTGAGCTCTTCGAGCATGTTGGTTCTGACAAAACGCATCAGAGAACCGACGCTGATCACGACCAGGGTCACAATCGGCAGAACAAGATGCCAGGCCTTATCCAGGAACTGATTGAACGAGGTCATCTGGTTGTAGTCTTTTGAGATCAGGCCGAAGAGCGGCATGACATTCAGCCGCACGCTGAAGAGGAGCTTCAAAAGGGATGCAAAGAAGAAGGTTGGCAAGGATATGCCTGCCAGGGCGATGACGGATATCGTATAGTCCGTCTTGCTGTACTGCCTCGTGGCCGCTATGATTCCGAGCGGGATCGCGATGATCAGCTCAAAGAAGAATGAGACCACGCCCATGATGAAGGACAGCCAGATGTGCTCCGAGAAAACCTGGAGAACCGGGTCGGTATAGAACCAGCTGTCGCCGAATTTCAGCTGCACCGCCTCTCCGAGCCAGGACAGGTAGCCGGGAAGAATGCCTCTGTCCAGATGATAGGTCTCGTTCAGCTGATCCAGCCATTCCTCATAGGACTTGGAGTTGGGCTGCATGGACTTCTGCCTCGCGATGTTCTCAACATACGAGGTGGGAAGCAAACGCATCATCGTATAGATGATAAATCCAACAAAGAACAGGATCACGATGGATATCACTACACGCTTAAGGATGTATTTCCACAAAGTGTTATCCCTCCAATCTGATGCCAGCAGCAAGCGCAGCAGCTCTCGCCAGCTGTACACCGGGAAAAACCGGCTTCCGGCCCTTCCCGCTGTACAGGTGGTGAGCACCCCGACGGCCCGAAGGCCGTCGGGATGTTGCTTGATGCTAAAATCAGTTTTTTATGTTTTTAAAACTGCTTGCGGGGAAGGGAAGCTTACTTGGTCCGGATGTTCTCGATCTCCTGGTTCCAGCCGTAGAACGTCGTGATGTCGGGGGTGACGGTCTTCATGTCGAGACGCTCGGTGGAGAAGATGATGGCGTTCTGTCTCTGGTAGACGGGAACCTCAACGGCCCAGTCAACGATCAGATCCAGGCAGGCCTTGTACATGGTCTTGCGGTAAGCCTGGTCGAGAGACTTGCGGGCGTCAACAATCAGACGGTCGAGCTCGGGATCGGCGATGTCGTACATGTAGTTGGAGCCGCCGGGCTGAGCGCCGCCGTTGGCAACGTCAGAGTAGTAGATCTGGTACATGTCGGGATCCACGGAAGCGCCCCATGCAGCGCACCACATATCGGCCTGGTCGGCCTCGATGCTGGTCCACAGCTCGGAGGAGTTGGCAAGGTCGGTGACGATCAGCTTCATGCCGATCTTCTCCAGAGCCTTGGAGGCCTCGGAGCACATCATGAAGGAGGGGTGATCGCCGTTGCCGTCGGCAGGGATCAGAACCTCGTACTCGAGCTTGGCGCCATCGGGAGCAGCGGTCAGCTTGCCGTTCTGAACGGTGTAGCCGGCAGCCTCGAAGAAGCCCAGGGCGGCCTGCAGAGCCGCGTCGTACTTCTGCTCGGCAGTCATATCGGAGGTGTAGATGTCGTTGCCGTTCACATCCACGGAGAAGGCGACCTTATAGCCGTCGTCGGTGGTCTGCGGAGCGGCCCAGGAGGTGTTGGAAATCGGGTAGTTGATGACGGAAGCGCGCTCGCCGTAGTAGGACTCAACGGTCAGCTCACGGTAGACCGAGAAGACAGTGGCGAAGGCCTTGCGGAGGTTCTTGGAGGCTTCGCTGGCGAGTTCGCCGCCGACGTTGACCGCCTTGGCGCTGATGCCGAGGTAGCCGTAGCCGAGGTTGTCGACCGTGCTGGTGGTGATGACATCGCCGGTGATGCCCTTGCCCTTGTTGGCCTCAGTGATGGCCTTGACCTTATCCTGGGAGAAGGACGGGTCGGTGATGTCGATGGTGCCGGTGACAACGCCGTTGAGCTTGTCGTCGTCAGTCAGGCACTGCTGGAAGTTGACGTACTTGGTCTTGGGCTTGCCCTTGTAGTAGTTCGCGTTGGACTCGAAGTTGACAACGCCGTTTTCAAACTTGATGAACTTGTAGGGGCCGGCGCCCATGGGCTGGGTGGTCTTGGACTTGACTATGGACAGGTCGCCCTTCGGGAAGCCGAACTTGTTGTTCGCGTAGTCGTACTGGGCCTTATCGCCGTAGTAGTGCAGGGGGGCGATGGCCACGCCGAGCTGGTAGATGGCGGTGGCGTCGACCTCGGTGAGGACAACGCGCAGGTTGTAGTCGTCGATCTTCTGGATGCCGGAGATGTTGGCGGCGGAATCGCCGGTCTGGATGCCCTTCTGGTACGTCCCAGCCTTGTCGCCCAGGGCGGTGGCCAGCATGGCGCTCATGGAGTCGGTGGCCTTCTCGCCGTCGATGCCGGTCATGTCATAGCCGTACTTGGCAATGATGGCATCCCAGAGATCGCTCTCAGTGCCGCCTTCGGGAATCTCAAAGCCCCAAAGAGCAGCAGAGGAGGCAGCGTCCACTGCGCCGTAGTCGGCGTAGTTTTCCAAGCAGTAGTCAATGATGGACTTTGCGTAGGCAACGCCGGTGGTATTGAAGGTTTCCCAGAAGAACTTGGTCTCCTCTTCGGTGGCGTTGGGGTCAGCGCCGTCGGGGCCGGCCTTCAGGATCAGGGACTGCAGGGACTCGATGCCGGAGCGGTACTCGGTCAAGCCCTGAATCGGCAGAGCAAAGAGGGAGCTGTTGCCGTCGTAGGTGGGGTCGCAGAGGACGTACATCGAGAAGATGACGTCGTCGATGGTGACCTTTTCGCCGTCGGAGAACTTCAGATCGTCGCGAAGCTTGAAGTCGTAGGTGACGGTGCCGTCAGCATTCTCGGTGATCTTGCAGTCGGCCGGGCCGGTATACTTGTAGTCGGTACCATTGTAGTTAATGGTCTCGCCCTCGATACCGTTCATGATGATGGTGCCGCGGCGGTCGCTGTTGAGCAGGGAGATCTGAGTCATGCCCCAGACGTCCTGGTCATAAGCGGTTTCGGAGAAGAACGGAGAGAACTTCTCGTTGAACGGGGAGTAGCCGACAACCAGCGGAGTCGTGCTTTCGGCTTCTTCGGACTTGGAATTGCTCTTCTTGCAGCCGACAAACAGGCACGCAGTCATGCAGACTACCAGAACCAGCGCGAGGATCTTGCTGAGGTTCTTTTTCATGTTTCTTTCCTCCAAATTAAAATTTATATTACGACAGCGCTGTGGCGCCGCGAATATACAGGAATGTAATCAGGCGTCGTTCGCCTTCGGTTCAGGCGGCTCGGTCTTTTCCATCGTCAGGCGGCCGCGCAGGCGGAAGGCAAGAAGGAAGATGCCGAAGAGGGCCGCGCAGAGGACTGTGAAAATCAGCTTCCGGGCGTCGGTTTTTCCGGTCAGGCACTGCCGCAGGACGCAGCCTGCCGTGCACACGGCCGACAGGGCCATGCCGAAAACCGAGGTGGGGGACATCCGGACCTGCGCTTTCTCCTGCTGCTCCCGCGTGACCGGTCCGGCGGCGGTCCAGATCCGCCAGGTGCAAAGGCACAGATACAGGACCGGAATGCTGAGCAAGGCCGCAGGCAACGTCACGTAGCCGATGTTATCGAACCAGTTGGTGGTGCAAAGCAGGAACACGATCAGCACGGCGGACGCAATGGAGAGGGTCAGATAGAGGATCCGGGTCTTTTTGAGCGCCTCAGGCGCTGCGGAAAAACGGAACCAGTCCCCGCGATAGACGGCGACCGCGCGCATCTTCCCGCCGGGGGCCAGCTGCCGCTCGATCCCGTAATCTTTGATGTACTTTTTCGGCATTCCGCATCCTCCGTCTTCGGCACATCAAGCCGAAACCCATTGTTTCATCATATTTTAACATAATCCTAACAAAATTTCTATATAAAAATGGTGATTTTTTATAAAACCCGGATTATTTGTATGAAATATCCAATTCGAAATCCCCGCGTTCTGCGAATAGCTGAATAATATTCCGGAAAGTGTCGAAAAATCCGCTAATAATGTTTGTTTATCCTTCGGATTCGGATATAAATTCAGTCATTTTGCCAAATTCCAGGGTTCTCTTGCATGCCGTATCCGGTTCTGCCGCGCGGAACGGGACTACTTCCTGCGGGATACCCGCGGGTAAATCAGGCAGATTGCGGCGATGCACAAGACAAACACCGCCAGAACATACAGGATCGTCTGGGTATCCGTCAGCTCTCGTCCGAAGAGGGAGGCGCGGGAATAGAACGCGTTTTTAAGCTCCCGGACAAAGACGCCGCCGTCGATCCCGCCCAGCTTTTTGTCAATGTGCGCAAGCAGCGGATCCATCAGCGTGGACCGATAGAGCGAGGTCAGGCCGGTGCCGGGGAAGATCCCGCAGAAGCTGCGCACGGCGGGGGAAAACTCGGAGATCGGCATATAGGCGCCGATCACGAAGCCGGCCGCCGCGGAGAGAATGCCGAAAAAGGCTCCGGCCGCGGAGGTGCTCTTGAACATCAGCATCAGCGGGAGAAACAGGGCAGTCGCAGACAAGGATGAGAGAACTGTGAGTCCGTAGAGCTTCAGCACGTCGGATAAGCCGAGGAGGAGGCTGCCCTGCAGCCGCGTGGCGATCAGGCCGAAGGTCAGGATCAGCCAGGTCATCACAACAGCAGAGATAAAAGAGGCCGTGAAATACGAGAGGATGATCTGCCAGCGCTTGGTCGGAGTGGCGCAGATATCGTAGTCGATTTTCTGCTGCCGGTCCGAGACCAGCGTCGTCAGCGTGCTGTAGCAGACGGTGATCGAGGAGGAACCCATCAGTCCGGCCAGCAGAATGCCCGCGCTGAGGAGCTTCACATCCCGCTTTGTCACGATCCCGCCGAAGGCCTTGGCGCCGCTCAGGATGACGCTCTCGTAGTTTTTCCGCAGAAACAGCAGGTAGAGCACAAATACAATGATCGACGTCAGGAGGGAAAAGAGAACTGCCTGTTTATCCTTGAAATAAATCAGCAGATTCCTCCGAGTCAGGCCGCGGAACTGTTTCATATCTGGAACTCCTTTCCGGTGAGATTCAGGAAGACGTCGTCCATGGAGCCCTTGACGATCTCATAATCCGTCACCGCGTCGCGGTGGTCGGCCAGGAAATCCGTTATGACCCCGCGGAAGGGCACGCTGTAGTGGTCCGCGTCATAGGTGAAGGAGCGGCCGGTCAAAACGGCGTCGTTCTCCCCGGTTCTGGGCGCATACCAGAGCAGGCGGTTTTCCGCGTAGCGGGTCTTGAGGGCAGCAGGGGTCCCCTGCGTGATGATTTTCCCGTGGTCCAGAATCACCACGTTATCCGCGTCCCGCGTCTCCTCCATATAGTGGGTCGTGAGAAAAATCGTCATACCCTGTTCCCGGCGGAGGTGATCGATGTGGTCCCAGACCAGCTTGCGGGAGCCTGGGTCCAGACCGGTGGTCGGTTCATCCAGGAACAGGATCCGCGGACGGTGAAGCATGGCGCGGACAATGTCCACCCTGCGGCGCTGGCCGCCGGACAGCTTGCCGTAGCGCTGTTTCCAGATCTGATCGAGCTCAAAGCTCTCCAAAAACGGCTGAATGCGGGCGCGGACCTCCGAAGCTGAAAGGCCGTAATACGACCCGCGGCTGATGAGGTTTTCGCCGACCGTCAGCATATCGTCAAGGACGGAATTCTGGAAGACAATTCCGATATTGGCCCGGATCGCGTCATCGTCCTTTCCCAGCCGGCTGCCGAGGATCTCGGCTTCCCCGGAAGTCTTCTTCAGTATCGTGCAGAGAATATTGATGGTCGTGGATTTTCCCGCGCCGTTTTCGCCGAGAAACGCAAACAGATCGCCCTCCTTTACGGAGAACGAAATGTCATCCACCGCCGTCAAACTCTTGTAGCGCTTCACCAGATGCTCTACCGTGATCGCGTTGCTCATAGATCCTCCTTGCCCGCAGGGCAGGCGCTCTTAAAATCTTATGCAGATATTATACCATAAGCGAACCGGAGAATCAATTCCAAATCTGTGATGTAAAAAAACGGCCTTGATTCTGCGAAATGAATCGGGTAAGATAATTGTGGATCACATTCGGATGTAATTGTTCGGAAAGCATGCACGGTGATGCAATGAAGGATTTTCTGAAAAAACATTATCTGTTCCTCTGGGGCGCGGCCCTGGTTCTGATCTGGGGTTCGGTGATTTTCGCGTTTTTCCGTCTGAACGGAAAGCTGTCGCTCAAGGATTTCCTGCACTACACGCCAAAGAATCTGTGGCTTGCCGCCCTCGTGATGCTCGGGCTTTACTGCGTCAAGAGCGTGGATTTCCTGATCTCCTCTCCCCTGCTCTACGCGGCGGCGGGAATCATGTTCCCGCTCTGGGCCGCCCTGGCAATCAATACCGCCGGACTGCTCATTATGGCGATCCCCTCCTACCTGTTTGGCCATCGGTTCGGAACGCCGGTTCTGGCGTGGATGAAGAACCGCTTTCCGAAGCTCTCGATCCTGAACACCACGGGGAACGGATTCTTCCGGACGATGCTGGCGCGGATGATCGGTCTGCAGATCATCCCGGTGGGACTCTATTTCGGCGCCAAGCGGATCGACGCCGGGCCATATCTGGCGGGAAGCGTGGTCGGACTGCTCCCGATCATGGTTTGCTTTACCGTGATGGGAACATCCGCGAGCGAGCCGGGATCCCCCGCCTTTCTGATCGCGCTTGGGGTGCAGATCGTCTGCGTCGCGGTTTCCGCACTTCTCTACGCCTGGGCGCGCCGTCACAGAAGGCAGCCGGAATCCGACGAGCGGAAACAGCCGGACTGAGCTTATGCCACAATACCCCGCAGCCGTTGCCGGCCGCGGGGTATTGTGTTGTATAAATATCTGTTTGAATTAATTGCGAACCTTCAGTATAAAGTTGATGAAATCCCGGGTCCGCTGCTGCTTCGGGTGCTCGAAGAATTCCTTCGACGATCCCTGCTCCACGATCACGCCGTCTTCCATGAACAGGACATGATTGGATACGCTGCGGGCAAACTCCATCTCGTGGGTCACGATCAGCATCGTCATGCCTTCCTCGGCAAGGCGGCGCATCACGTTCAGCACCTCGCCGATCAGCTCCGGATCCAGGGCGGACGTCGGCTCGTCGAAGTAGATGATCTCCGGGTCCAGGGCAAGGCCCCTGGCGATTGCCACACGCTGCTGCTGGCCGCCGGAGAGCTGGATCGGATAGCTTTCGAGCTTGTCTGCCATGCCGACCCGGGTCAGCGCCCTGACCGCACGCTCCCGGGCCTCGTTTCGGCCGATCTTCCGGCCGGTCGTCAGCCCAAGCATGACATTTTCCAGTACTGTCTTGTTGAGAAACAGGTTGTAGCTTTGGAACACAAAAGCGGTCTTCTGCCGGATCCCCGCAATCTCCTTTTTGGTGATTGCATGCAAATCGTGGGTCCGATTGTCGAAGGTCAGCGTTCCCGCATCCGCCCGCTCAAGGAAATTGACGCAGCGCAGGAAGGTCGTCTTGCCGGAGCCGGAAGGCCCTAAGATGGCCACCACGTCGCCCTTTTCCACCGTGAGATCAATGCCCTTAAGGATCTCCTGCCCGTCAAAGGACTTGCGCACGCCGTGCACTTCCAGTATCTTCATCTCTTCTCTCCTCCCAGGGCATTCAGCTTTTTCTCGCCCAGGCGCTGCAGCCAGGTCAGAAGGGTGCAGATCAGAAGGTAGATCAAGGCGACTTCGGTGTAGAGCGCCAGAGATTCATAGACGCGGCCGTTGATCTCCTGGGCCTTGCGGAACATCTCGGTGACCGTGATCGTCGCGGCCAGGGAGGTCTCCTTCAGCATGCCGATCAGGGAATTGCCCAGGGCCGGGAAGGCCGTGCGGAAGGCCTGCGGGAGCACGACATGGCGCATGATCTGCCAGAAGCTCAGGCCGACGCAGTAGCCCGCCTCCACCTGGCCGCGGCTCACGGATTCCAGCGCGCCGCGGACTGTCTCCGCCATGTAGGCGGCTTCGTTGAGGCCGAGGACGATGATGGCGGTCGGTATGGCGGGGATCATGACGCCGATGCTGGGCAGGCCGTAAAAGACCAGATACAGCTGAACCAGAAGGGGCGTTCCGCGGACGATCCAGATATAGAATCGGCACAGCTTCCGCCAGAACTTCAGGTCGGCATACTGCACCAGGGCAATCACAACTGCCAGCGTCAGCGCCAGCGCAAAGGACAGGATCGTGATCGGGATCGTATACCTGACGCAGAAGAGCAGCAGCTGCGGGAAGGCGTCAATGATGATTCGGAGTACTCTTTCATCCATAGAGATTGTTCATCGCTTTCTGCTTTTCCGGAGAAAAGCGCAGTCAGTTGCCCTCTTTTTGCGTGATGTCCATGCCGAAATACTTCTCAGAAAGGGCTTTGAGCTCGCCGTTTTCCCGCATCTTCTGCAGGCAGGCGTTGACCTCGGCGATAAAGGTCTCGGAGTTTTCACCCTTGCGGACCGGGAAGACGAGGGTATCGCGGTAGACGACGGCAACGACCTTGACGCCGGCATCCGGGTGCTCCTTCAGATAGTCGTTGATGGAGACTGCCGCGTTGATGGTCGCGTCCACTCTCCCCTGCCGGACAAGCTCGATGGTCTCCAGCAGCGTGTTGACGCCGGTGACCGTGGCGCCGTTGTCCTCAGCCAGCTTGGCGTAGGAACTGGAAATCGTGTTGGCGGTCTTCTTCCCCTTGAGGTCCGCGAGGCTGTGGATGTCGTCGTTGTCTGCCGCCACGACGAGCACGGTGTCGTCATAGGCGTAGGGCTCGGAGAAGAGATACTTTTCCGCGCGCTCATCCGTGTAGCTGACACCGTTGCAGGCGATGTCAAAGCGTCCGGCATCCACGCCGGCGAGGATGGAATCCCAGTCGGTCTCGTGGAAAACCGGCTTGACGCCGAGGTATTCCGCAATCTTCGTGCCGAGCTCCACGTCAAAGCCGACCAGCTTGTCGTTTTCATCGTGATAGGTCCAGGGCGACCAGTCGCCCTCCGTTCCGATGTTCAGCTTTCCCGATTTTTTGACGTTGTCAAGCAGGTTGCCCTTCTTTGCGCAGGCGCAGAGGCTGCCCAGAAGCAGAAGCACGCCAAGCAGGGCCGCGAGTTTCGTCCAGTTTCTGCGTTTCATACTGTCATCCTTTCTCTTGGAACGTCCGCACGGCGGACGCTCGGTGTTCCTTTCGATTGATCGGATAGAGTATAGCAGAATCGTCCCGCTAGCGCAAGTGCCCCGGGCACAATTTTTTCGTACGAATTGAATTGACGGGACTGCAGATGTATGATTTCGCCGTAAAAAATGAGAAGCCGCGTCCGGCTTCTCATTTTTTGAGATGGAGCTGATGACCGCTCATGAACCATCAAACGCCCCGTTTTCATCTGGCGGCGCGGAGCTCCGAATTGCGCAGCTGGAGCTGGAGACGGTCCGCGATCAGGGCGATGAATTCCGAGTTGGTGGGCTTGCCCTTGGTGTTGGAGACCGTGTAGCCGAAGAAGCGCTGGAGGGTATCCAGGTCGCCCCTGTCCCAGGCCACCTCGATGGCATGGCGAATCGCCCGCTCCACCCGGGAGGGCGTCGTGCTGAAGGTCTTTGCGACCTGCGGATAGAGCACCTTGGTAATCGCGTTGATCACGTCCATATCACCGATCGCGATAATGATCGCCTCCCGCAGGTACTGGTATCCCTTGATATGAGCCGGGACGCCAATCTCGTGGATGACGTTCGTCACCAGCGTCTCGAGATCCGTTTTATCGGTCTGCGCGGTCTCGCGGCCTTTTCCGGACAGGGAAAGGATCTCCTCCATCCGCTCGAGTACGGTTTGCCGCGAGCAGGGCTTGAGCAGCAGATAATCCACGCCGTAGGATGCGGTTACGGTAGCAATATAATCGGTCGCAAAAGCAGAGAGCAGGAGGATCTTCGGGCGGTTTTCCTTCGGGAGCTCTTTGAGGATGCTGA